>JAGHSR010000082.1 GCA_018065765.1 Candidatus Colicola coprequi | reverse complement strand
AAACATAGCATCATATAGTCGCCTTTTTCAATATGTCTGCAACCCCACCCACTAATGCTAACGTAATGCTATAGACACCGCAGACATCCCTGCGTGAGCTTGCGATTTTGATATTGTTAACCAATATCGGCTACAAAGGTACAACTTTTTTTTGAATGAGCAAAACTTTCTTTCTATAAAAACATATCACGCTCACCCAAAATTGATGATTTGCATTCAAAACAAAAAAAAGTAGTCGTGAAGACTACTTTTTTGTTTCATTAGCTTTCCCACTCTACTCTCTATAGACAACTGTTCCGCTGGCTTGGTGTGTAGCCAAGACCAGTACTTCGGCAATTTGTACATGAGCAGGAGCACCGGCGGCAAAGAAGACCACATCGGCTATATCCGCACCGGTCAACGGTTTGATTCCCTTATACACATTGTCGGCACGCTCTTTGTCTCCATGGAAACGAGTCACGCTGAAGTTTGTTTCCACCAGTCCGGGTTTGATATTGGTTACACGCAAAGGTGTGTGTGCCAGATCCATACGCAGTCCGTCAGACAACACTTTGACCGCTGCCTTGGTGGCACAATACACACTGCCTCCAGGGTAAGCCACATCCCCGGCAACCGAACCGATATTGATGATATGTCCCTTGCCACGTGCTATCATACCCGGAACGACCAATTGTGTGATGCTCAGTAGGGCCTTGATATTGGTGTCAATCATCGTCTCATAATCGGTCCAGTCCCCCTCGTACTCTTTGTCAACACCGAGAGCCAAACCGGCATTGTTGACCAACACGTCAATTGATTGGAAGCGTTGGTCTATTTTCTCCAACGCGGCCTTGGCAGCAGCTTTGTCTCTTACGTCAAAGGGCAGCAGTACGACCTCTACATGATACGTAGATTCCAGTTCTGCTTTTAGCGCCGTTAGGCGTTCTACATTGCGTGCATTGAGGAGCAAAGTGTAACCGCCCTCAGCAAATTTGCGTGCGCAAGCCTCTCCAATTCCAGACGACGCACCGGTAATAAATACAGTCTTCATAATTATTTAGTATATTAAGGCAATTTATAGAAGTCCCCTTAAGTTAGTCGAAAGTCAAAAATCGGTGCAAAGGTACAACTTTTTTTCAACATGTGCAACGAGCGAATGAAAATCCGTGATTTTTTTACAAAGAGGTAAGAGGTAGGAGGAATGGAGAATGCAAAATGCAAAATGGAGAGTGGAGAATGGAGAGTGGGAAATGGAGAATGGAGAATGCAAAATGCAAAATGCAGAGGGTAAAAGTCGAAAGGAATTTGCAGGTATCAGAATTATGTTGTAATTTTGTAGCCGGTATGCAGAGAATGGAGAAAATTTTTACGTCTATGATAAAAAGGAACTATTATTTACTGATTTTGGCACTAATAGCCGTTTGCAACTACGGCTATGCCGCTTCACATCGTGTGGCAAGTTACAACATCCGTATCACGACTGCCGCAGATTCGTTAGAGCGTTCGTGGTCACAACGAAAAACCATCATTGCTACCATGCTCAAAGAGGATATCCGGCCGGATGTGATAGGTCTGCAAGAGGTATCCGAAAGCCAAGAAAAAGATTTGGCGGAACTAATAGGCGATACCTACTCTATTTGCTCATGCAACTATAGTGCAGGTCCGATAGTGATGTATCGGACTGCCAAATACGACTGCATTGATCATGGCATTTTTTATCTTGCACCGACAACTAATCAAGCCGTCAAAGGTTGGGACGCGCTCTATGTGCGCATGAGTGTTTGGGTTAAGTTGCAGGACAAAAAGACGCACGAGACGTTCCTATTCTGCTCTACCCATTTGGATTTGACCTCACTCTCCATCACGGAAGGCGCACGTGTCAATGTGGAGCAACTGGCAAGGATAGCCGGTGAAAGTGCCTGTGTTCTTGTTGGTGACATGAACAGCGAAACGAGTGATTGTGCGCATGATATTTATCGAAGTTATTTTCAAGATGCACGGTTCACATGCAAGGGCAAAGTCAAAGACAGCGATAACACATTTTTTGAGGGGATGAATCCCGATGCAAAGGGTAAACGCATTGACTATATCTACGTGCATGACGCCCGTGTTCGACACTATCGCACTATCAAAAACACGTACCACCGTCAATGGCTTCCGTCCGACCATATTCCTGTCGTATGCGAAGTGAAGTTGTAGCCCCCCGCCTCCTCAAGGGGGGAGGAGTGTTTAGAGTTTAGAGTTGTTGGAGGAGGGATAGCGGGGATATAGTCCGCCGATGGTTTTGCCGACGTTGATGAGGTGGTCGGAAATACGTTCGGAATTGGATGCCAACTCAATATATTGTGCTCCGACCAGAGCAGAGCACTTGCCAATTGCCAGTCGCTCGATATGCCGTTGTTCCATCAAGTCGTTGAGGTCATCGACTTGGTCCTCATAGTCGTGCGCCTGCCAATATGCCTCGCGGTCAGTATTCATGTAGGCTTTCATGGTGAATTGGTACACATTGAAGACCAATTCGCGCATTTGCTCAATCTCCGAAATGGCCTCGTCAGAGAAACGTTCGTTGGCGTCTCGTAGGATGTCAGCGTACTCGGTGATGTTTTCGGCATAGTCTCCAATACGTTCCAAATCGCTCACAGAGCGTATGGCATTGGTTAGGAACTGATGGTCAGTCTGCGGAATCTGTAGTGCATTGAGTCGGACGATATACTGAACCAGTTCGTGGTTGAGGAAATCCAGCGTTGCTTCTGTTTGTGTAAAGTCGTCTTTTTCTGAGAAATCGAGTGACGAAACCATCTTCAATGAGCGGTCGTAGTTCTGCATAGCCATTTGTGCCATGTGTTCAATCTCCAACTTAACCTGTCGCACGGCGATGATGGGTGTTCGTAACATTTTTTCATCGACGAAATAGAAATGTGGGGTGATCTGTTCTGACTCGTTGACCAGCGGTTCGGGTATGAGGCGACAAACCAAACGGACGAGTGTATCTGTCATAGGAAGGATGATGAGCACCGTAGCCACATTGAAGATAGTGTGAAACATTGCCATTTGCAGTTGCGGTGCGTTGGGGAAGAGGTGCTCAAAGATAGTACCGAAATTCACCGCACCCTCTGTAACAAGGAACATAACCCCTGCGGCGAGCAAGAAGACAAGGACACCGAAGCAGTTGAAGAACAAGTGTATCAGAGCGGTTCGTTTGGCATTGAGTCCACTGGTCATACCGGCGATGATAGCCACGACGCATGAGCCGATGTTGGAACCCAACGTAATGTAAATACCCTGATTGAGCGAGATGAGTCCTGTGACCGCCATCGTGATAGCCACGGATGTCATGACCGAAGAAGACTGTATGATGGCAGTGAAAACGGCACCAATGAGAACCAGCAGAACGGGGTTGCTGATGCGTGCGATGAAGTATCTCACTGAGTCTAACTGTGCGAAGTTCTCCATCGAATCGGACATCATGGACAATCCGACAAACAGCATACCAAACCCGGCGATGATACCGCCTAATGTTTTTCCGCTGTCGCGTTTAGAGAAGACCGAGAAGAAAGCCCCAATACCGGCGAAAGCGGCAAAGATGGCTGTCGTGCTCAGTCCTGCACCGCTGCTTAAGCCCAAAGCCACAATTTGTGCGGTAATAGTAGTTCCGATGTTTGCGCCATAGATGATAGTTGCCGCTTGTGTGAGAGACATAATCCCGACATTGACGAAACCGATAACCATGACGGTGGTGGCTCCGGAAGACTGAATGGCAGCAGTTCCTAATGCTCCAATCCCTACCCCAACCAAACGGCTGCGTCCGGTGTTGGCAAAGAGTTTTTTGAGACGATCACCACTTGCAGATTCCAAGTTGTTGGACATCATTTGACATGCGATGAGGAAAATACCGATACCGGCAATGAGAGCTAAAATGGCTGTGATGATGGTTAGAGAGGACATAAGTTGAAAGTGGAAAGAAGTCGTCTAGTTTTCTAGTTTACTAGGTGACTAGTTTTCCAGTTGGAGGATGTCGTTGAGGTGTTGTGGGTCGAGGTTGCGTCCGACTATCGTTCCGTTCTTGTCTATCAGAATAGTAGTAGGTATGAACTTGACACCGTATATTTCGTCAGCGGGTTTCTGTTCGTTGGTCAATCGGCAAAGAATCCAATTGAGTTCGTATTTATCAATAGCAGCCTTCCAATCGTTTTCGTCCTTATCCACCGAAACGCCAATTATTTCGAGGCGGTTGTTGGGACGATAGGTGGAATAGAGTTCCTTGAGATGAGGCAGCAGTCGGCGGCATGGTCCACACCAAGAAGCCCAAAAATCAATCAAGACATAATCGGTCTTGCCGACAAAATTGCTCAGACGAACCGTTTCGCCGTTGAGCGAACCGGCTTCAAAATCGGTATAGACACAACCTTCGTCGGTAGCATGCTGTGCGAGTAGCGTTTTGCGCAGGTCGTCCATGGATGGATCAGCGCGCAGTTGGTCTTCTGTCAAGGCGTCCAAATAGGCAAACTGCTGTTCGTAACTCATCTGGAAAGCGAACTGTGAGAAAACCCAGTTAGCAGCCAACGATCCGCAAGCCGTATTAGCCAAGTCGGACAAATCGTTGACGAACTGAGGGAGCAGTTCCTCGTGGCGTTCTATATCCTGCGTGAAGAAGTTCTCATAGAGAGCATAATATTGGCTAAGCAATTCGTTTTGAGATGTGCCGGACAATTGAGCCGTGAAGCCAAACCCCTCGATGTATCGGTTTTGGATGGAAATAGTTCCGGGCTCGAGGCAAACGGAAATTTTGTCCCCGGGTACGAGTGAAAGAGTTGCCATGACGGGTTGTTTGATGGCGAGTGCAAACTGGTAACATCCATCCGACAGAACAGTCGAGTCGGTGATGGTTTGGGAGTCTTGTTCGTACTGCAAAGTGATGACCGAACCATCGGCTAAATGGTCTTTAGCGCATTCGCCATGGATGATAACTTGTTGCTTGGACGTGCATGCGGTGAACGCAAGAGCCATTAAGGCAAGAGAAAAGAGGTGTTTCATATTTGGTTATTGGTTATTTGTTATTTGTGATTGGTTATTTCGTCGGAAGTATAGTGTTTTGGTAAGGGGCGGAGGTTGTACTGAGACGCCATCACTTCTCCATACGCTCCGGCAGAACGGATGGCGAGTAGGTCTCCACGTCTGACTTGTGGCATCAGGTAATTCTGCACAAAAACATCACTTGATTCGCAAACAGGTCCCACCACATCGTATGTTTGCTCATCAGCTCCAGCGTTAGTGAGGTTATCAATGCGATGGAAAGCACCATACAGAGCAGGACGCACCAAATCGTTCATACCGGCATCCACGATGGCAAACTGTTTGCTTGCCCCCTGTTTGACATACAAGACATGCGTCAACAGTGTGCCGCACTGGGCAACGATAGAGCGACCTAACTCGAAATGGATTTCGGTAGGCAAGCCCTCAGTGAGGCGATTAAGTCGCGCAAAAGTAGCAAAATAAGACTGAAAATCAGGGATTGGATATTGATCCGGGTTCTCGTATTGGATACCCAACCCTCCGCCAACGTTGAGAATAAAGGAGCCTACCCCCAACCCCTCCCTGAAGGGAAGGGAGAAGACCCTATCCCCAGCCCTTTCCCTCATAGGGCAAGGGAGGGAGGTGATTTGTTCGATACGGGTGACTAAGTTGTCGAAGACGTGCATATCGGTGATCTGTGACCCGATATGGAAGTGCAATCCACAGAAGTCAAGATGGGGCAAATCAAGACAAGTTTGTAAAGCACGCTGCATATCAGCCAGTTGGATACCAAACTTATTTTCCTTTCGTCCTGTCGTGATTTGTGCGTTGGTATGTGCATCCACGTCCGGATTGATACGCAGACAAACCCTGGCACGTGTGTGCAGTTCGTCGGCTAATTGGTTGATGACATGCAGTTCTTGTTCGGACTCGACATTGAAACACTCAACTCTCTGCTGCAAGGCATAGCGAATCTCCCAATCGGCTTTGGCTACACCGGCAAAAACGATGGTATCGGGAGCAAACCCTGCCTCGATAGCAGCTCTAATCTCTCCTCCTGACACGCAGTCAGCACCCAATCCTGCCTGCGCAATTTCGCGCAAGATAGGAGCCGTAGCACATGCCTTGACGGCATAGTGGATATGCGCGTTGTGGACCTGCTGTGAGGCAACACGCAGTGCTTGTAGGGTCTCACGCAGCAACTGCATATCGTAGTAATAGCAGGGGGTGGAGACCCTATCCCCGACCCTTTCCCTCATAGGGCAAGGGAGGGAGGAGGAAAGAGGTGAGAGGTGAGAGGTGAGAGGTAAGAGGTTCATGTGTTTTTTATGACTAATACTCGTCCCAAGCGGTGATGGGCAAGTTGGCGAGTTGGTGTTTGCAGAAAGCACGGATGAACTCGGTGGCGAGGCGCGCGTTGGTGAAGAGAGGGATATTGAAATCCACGGCAGCTCGTCGTAAGTGATAGCCGTTGGTGAGTTCCGTTTCGGTGAAGTTCTTGGGTATGTTGATGACCATATCCACCTGTTTGTTCTGAATCAAATCCAACGCACGAGGTAATCCTTCAAGTTCCCAACCATTGGTTTCAGTGGGCCATAGTACCCGTCGGCATGGTATATTGTTTTCGACAAGATACTTGTAAGTACCTCCTGTAGCATAGAGTTCGTAGCCGTTTTGTGCGAGCAATTGGCATGCAGACAGCATATCGGCTTTCTGCAGAGCGTCACCGGTAGAGAGTAGAATGCGTTTGCGTGGTACGCGATTGCCAACAGAAATGACGGAGCGCAGTAGTGCTTCGTGCATAGTGTCGCCCAAGCAACCCACTTCGCCGGTGGAGCACATATCGACTCCGAGCATTGGATCTGCGTTTTCAAGTCGCGCGAAAGAGAACTGGCTGGATTTGACGCCAACGTAATCGAGGTCGAAAGCTTTCTCAAGCAAGGCGTCGGGATGTTTGCCGAGCATAGCTTGTGTAGCCAATTCGATAAGGTTGACCTTGAGCACCTTGCTCACGAACGGGAAACTGCGACTGGCTCGGAGATTGCATTCGATGACTTTAATCATGTTTTCCTTGGCGAGGAATTGTATATTGAATGGTCCAGTGATTTGGAGTGCATCGGCAATTTGAGCGGCAATCTTCTTGCATCGGCGAACTGTTTCGACATAGAGTCGTTGTGCAGGGAAGACGATGGTGGCGTCACCGGAGTGCACTCCGGCGTATTCGATATGTTCGCTGACGGCACTGGCGAGGACGTGACCATGGTCGGCTACAGCGTCAAACTCCACCTCCATACAGCGAGAGATGAACTTGCTGACAACGACGGGGTGCTCCTCGCTGACCTCAGCGGCGAGTGCGAAGTACCGTTGCAGGTTCTCGCGTGAGAAGCACACGTTCATGGCAGCACCGGAAAGGACATAGGACGGTCGCACGAGAACCGGAAATCCTACTCGAGCGATGAAGTTGTCCACATCTGCCATGCTTTTGAGTTCGCTCCACTCGGGTTGGTCGATACCCAAACTATCGACAATGCTGGAGAACTTGTGTCGGTCCTCAGCTCGGTCGATATTATCGGCAGAAGTTCCTAAGATGTTGATTCCGTGATCCTTCAGGGGCAGTGCGAGGTTGTTGGGTATTTGTCCGCCAACGCTTACGACGACACCTACGAGGCTGTCGTGATTGGCATTTTCGATGTCACATATATCCAATACGCGTTCGAGAGTGAGTTCGTCAAAGTACAATCGGTCGCACATATCGTAGTCGGTGGATACTGTTTCGGGGTTGTAGTTGACCATGACTCCATGGAATCCATTTTTTTGTATTTCTTGTAGGCAGCTGACGCTACACCAGTCAAACTCCACGCTACTACCAATACGATAGGCTCCGCTACCAAGAACGATGATGCTATTTCCTGTTTGCGGTGAGTAGTTGTTTTGTCCCGAATAGGTCAAGTAGAGATAGTTGGATTGCTCAGGATGGGGAGTAGCATAGGTCGTGATGCGGCACAGATTGGGTGTGATGCCCTGTTGGATACGCCACTCGCGCACTTCGTCTTCCGTTTTGTGGCATTGTTTGGCAATCTGTTTGTCGGAGAATCCCTGTTGTTTAGCAGTTCGTATGAGTTGCTCAGTCAAAGGTTGCTCAGCGAGTTGGTAGTGCGTATCGACTATATTCTTGAGTTTTTGGAGGAATCCTCGTGCAATCTTAGTCAGTCGATATATTTCTTCCACGTCCATGCCTTGCTGCAGGGCTTCGGAGAGTACAAAGATTCGTGAATCGGTAGGTTCTCTCAAAGCCTGTTGGACGTCCTGAACGCCGGTGGGTTTGTTCCCAACAAAACCTTCGGCTCCTTGTCCAATCATGCGTAAACTCTTCTGAATGACCTCTTCGAAACTTTTACCGATAGCCATGACTTCTCCGACGGATTTCATGCTTGATCCGATCTTACGGTTTACGTGGTGGAATTTATTGAGGTCCCAGCGTGGAGTTTTGCACACGACATAGTCAACGATGGGTCTTGTATTGGCGTTAGGTAGTTGGTTGAGTGTGTATCCGAGTCCTATTTTAGCAGCGACGAGTGCAAGCGGGTAGCCTGTAGCCTTGCTCGCGAGTGCAGAACTTCGGCTCAAGCGGGCATTCACTTCAATGACGCGATAATCCATCTCCTCTTGGTTGTAAGCAAACTGGACGTTGCACTCTCCGACGATGCCGATGTGCTCCACTATGCGAATGGCCAAATCTTCCAAGAAAGCACAATCTTCGGGGGTAAGGTTTTGCGTAGGAGCTACCACTATACTTTCGCCGGTGTGAATACCTAATGGGTCAAAGTTCTCCATATCGCACACAATCATGCAATGGTTGTCGCGGTCACGCACCACTTCGTATTCAATTTCTTTCCATCCCTTTAGGCTCTTCTCCACGAGGACCTGTCCGGAAAAAGAGAATGCTTTCTCGCAAATCTCTTCCAATTGTTGCTCGTTGTCCACGAATCCGCTGCCAAGTCCTCCTAACGCATAGGCAGCTCGTATGATGAGAGGGTATCCCAGTTCCTGAGCCGCTGCTTTGGCTTCTGCCATGGTGTGTGCGGGGTGAGACTTAATCGTTTTGACATCTATTTCGGAGAGTTTATTGACGAACAGTTCTCGATCTTCGGTATCCATAATGGCTTGCACAGGTGTACCCAAAACCTGTACACCATACTTATCCAAGATGCCTTGCTCATGCAGAGCAACGCCACAATTGAGTGCGGTTTGTCCGCCAAAGCTGAGTAAGATACCATCGGGCCTTTCTTTCTCAATCACTCGTTGCACCTCCTCGACCGTGACAGGTACAAAATAGATTTTGTCAGCGACTCCTTGTGATGTTTGCACGGTGGCGATGTTAGGATTAACCAACACGGTTTCTATGCCCTCTTCGCGCATAGCCTTTAGTGCTTGGGAACCCGAATAATCGAATTCACCTGCTTGACCAATCTTAAGGGCTCCTGAGCCCAAGAGTAAAACCTTTTTCATTTTTATATCAAAAAAATTGTGTTCTCACGTGTATATTCTCTTTCACCATCGGCAAATAGAACAGCAAATCGCCCAAATGCAAGTTACCTTCTTTGCAGAATGGCTTGAAGGAATCGCGGTAGTAGTTTTCCTTATCTATGTCGGGTGCCAACAGCACATGTATGTTGGTGTCCACATACACTAAACTGGTGTCACCTTCGTAGGCAAATTCACTTGGTGTATCATCCGTACGCCATGTCAGTGGATTGATACAGGTGACTGCCCCATCGGTCAGCATAGGCCATACGGCTGTCGTGTCGGTCACCGTATTGAAACTGACAGTCACACCCGGAGTTGTGGCATCCGAAGCCGGACAAACCGTTGGACATATGGTGTCCTCTTGCGCCAAACGATATCCCAACATGTAAGTGGCCACCAATTTTTGATATTGCTGATGAGTCAGGTGTTTGGTTAGATCCAGCACCAACATGGCACCTTCTGAGAAGCCCATCAACACAAATGGACGCCCCTGATTCAAGTGGTCCATGTAGAACGTGAAAGCGTCCTGTATTTCTCTTTTCACCGCATTCATCCATATTTCCACACTATCTGTCACCAAAAAACTGGACAGGGTCAGTTGATGGTAGTAAGGGGAGAAGAAATTCACCGAATCGCCCAAGGCGTTACGCACATGATCCATTTCTTTTGTCATTGCGTCACGTTGGTCGGCAGTAAGCGAGGCATAGCATGTAGAATCGCTCCAAACATTGGCGGAAATGACATAAAAAACATCCACGCCATCCGCTTGGTTCATTACCCATTGTGCATCGTATTTAGGGCAGCCTTTTGTCTGTTTGGTGCAACCGGTACAAACCGCCAATAGCGCAACGATTATCAGTTTGAATAAACGCATTGTTATATCAATTTAGGCATTGCTATTTTAATCACCCAATCGGGTAGATGGTTAATGATGGGAACGATGATGTAGTTCCACGCTCCGGGCATACAGCGTTTGCGGGAGGTTAGGAAGAGCACATGCAAGGCACGACGAACCAATCGTTCCGGTGGCATGGTGATATGTACTGCGCGCAGCCACTTGGCAAACGTTTTGCCGAAAGGCAGCAGTCCTGTATCGGTAGATCCCGGTGTGACAGCCAACACGTGTATTTGCTCGGGATGTAGTTCGTGCCAGAGCGATCGTGAGAAATTGAGTACATAACTTTTGGTCGCGTTGTAGCACTGGATACCCGGCATCGCCATCCATGCGGACATGGAAGACATATTGAGAATAAATCCACGTCTATTAGGGTCCTGCCTGTGAGCAGTCACCATATCTTGAGCAAACAGTTGTGTAAGGTGGGTTAGAGTGACCACATGCAGCATGAGCATTGTGTTGAGCCGCTTGGTCGGCACTTGTGTCAGTCGCTCAAAGATGAGCATGCCGGCGTTGTTGATGAGGACTTGTACATCCAAATTGTGTTCGATGCAAAAACAATGTACCCTTTCAGCGGCATCCTGTTCGGCAAGGTCAAGACAGAGGCATTGCGTATGAACAGAGAAAGAATGCGAAATCATGTCAGCCGCTTGAGTAAGTTCGTTAGGCTGATTGCTAACCAGAATGATATTGTAGCCATAGTCGCGCGCCAGTGTCGTGGCATAACACAACCCTATCCCGCTACTTGCCCCCGTGACAAGAGCCCATGGACTTAACTCCTTACGCGAGGTTTCCCCTGATGAGGTAACCGAACGCTGATCGTCAAAAGTTGAAGTACGAAGCATAATTATTGAAATCGGCTGCAAAGGTAATGTTTTTTTTCGGAATGAGCAAATAATTTTGTATATATAAAAAAAAAGTGATACCTTTGCCGACAAATAGCAAATAACAATACAAATGAATAAAAATGGTACGTTTTTAGACGTCCCGCAACAAAAATGATTATGGAACTTTCAGAACAAGAACAAGTTCGCAGACAAAGTCTGCAGACGATGCGCGACATGGGCATCAATCCCTATCCTGCTGCCGAATATGTTGTTACCGGTTATTCCGCGGATATCAAGGCGCTATTCAAAGATGATATTGTAGCCGAAGATGGCACTAAGACAGCCGACACGACAGGTGAATGGTACACCGGAAAGACGGTTAGCATAGCCGGCAGACTAATGTCCAGGCGTATCATGGGTAAGGCGTCGTTCATTGAGTTGCAAGACTCAAAGGGGCGCATACAAGTGTATGTAAGCCGTGATGACATCCAAGCACCGGCAGATGAGAACGCCAATGAAAAGTTGACTACGGAGCAACAAATGTACAATGTCGTATTCAAAAAACTACTGGATATAGGCGATTTCATTGGAATAGAGGGATTTGTCTTCCGCACGCAAATGGGCGAAATAAGCGTACATGCAAAGAAACTGACCATACTGAGCAAGTCGCTGCGACCATTGCCTATAGTCAAGTACAAAGACGGTGTAGCCTACGATGGATTTAACGACCCTGAACAGCGTTATCGTCAGCGGTATGTAGATTTGGTAGTCAACGAAGGAGTAAAAGACACGTTTCTAAAGCGTGCCACCATCTTGCGAACCATGCGACAGGTGTTTGACGAAGCAGGCTACACAGAAGTAGAAACGCCTATTCTGCAACAAATAGCCGGTGGTGCCAGTGCACGTCCGTTCATCACGCACCACAACACGCTGGATGTGGATTTGTACCTTCGCATAGCGACGGAGTTGTATCTCAAACGTCTGATAGTAGGTGGTTTTGAGGGTGTGTATGAGATAGGTAGAAACTTCCGCAACGAGGGTATGGACCGCAGTCACAACCCCGAATTTACCTGCATGGAGCTGTATGTTCAGTACAAGGACTACAATTGGATGATGTGCTTTACTGAGCAGTTGCTGGAAAGAATAGCCATAGCCGTCAACGGCACGACCAAGGTTAAGATAGGTGACAACGAAGTAGATTTCAAAGCCCCGTATCGCAGATTGCCTATTCTGGAAGCGATAAAGGAAAAAACCGGATATGATCTGAGTGGTATGAGCGAGGACGAGATACGCCCGATAGCCAAGCAGTTGGGTGTGGAAGATACCGAAAAAATGGGTAAAGGCAAGCTCATCGACGAGATATTCGGTGAGACCTGTGAGGGAACGTTCATTCAGCCGACGTTCATCATCGACTATCCTGTAGAGATGTCTCCTCTAACGAAGATGCACCGGAGCAAAGAGGGATTGACGGAGCGATTTGAGTTGATGGTCAATGGCAAGGAGTTGGCAAACGCATATTCGGAGTTGAATGACCCAATCGATCAATACAACCGATTTGTAGATCAGATGAACCTTGCCAAGAAAGGCGATGACGAAGCCATGGTAATCGATCACGACTTTGTGCGCGCATTGGAATACGGAATGCCCCCCACTTCAGGTATCGGCATAGGAATAGACCGTCTCGCCATTCTGATGACCGGGCAACCAACCATACAAGAGGTGTTGCTCTTCCCAACCATGAAACCCGAAGTGTAATGGCACAGTCGATTGGCATATTAGGCAGCGGGAGTTGGGCTACGGCGTTGGCCAAGATCGTGATGGAAAACACAGAGCACATCATGTGGTATATCCGACGCCAAGAAGTGATAGATGAATTTATGCAAACGGGCAAGAACCCGGGCTACTTGAACAATACCTGTTTCGACGTGTCGCGGATTAGTTTCTCCACCGACATCAATGACGTGGTAGCTCAGAGCGACATATTGGTTCTTGCTATTCCGTCTCCGTATATATTGAGCAGTTTGCGGAAGCTCCGTCGCAGCATGAAACGCAAGATTATTCTCTCGGCAGTGAAAGGCATGATATCCGATGAGAACGTGTTGGTGACGGATTATCTTCACTATCGCTATCAAATCCCGTATGAACAGTTGCTGGTGATAGCCGGTCCGTGTCATGCCGAAGAAATAGCGATGGACCGACTCAGTTACCTGACGATTGGCTGCAGTGATATTCGCTGCGCGGATGCGATGGCCGGGTTGCTGCAAACTCCGTACGTTCACACCACCACCAGTACAGATGTGGACGGACTGGAATACTCATCGGTGATGAAAAACATCTACGCCATAGCAGCCGGAGTGTGCCATAGTTTGCGCTATGGAGATAATTTTCAGTCGGTACTCATCAGCAACGCTATTCAGGAGATCAGTCGTTTTACCTTGGCTCGCTCTCATGGTCAGCGTAACATAGATGCCAGTGGCTATTTAGGCGATGTGTTGGTGACGTGCTACTCACGATTTTCCCGTAACAGGCAATTTGGCCAGATGATAGGCATGGGTTATTCGGTCAAATCTGCCCAAATAGAGATGCAGATGATAGCTGAGGGCTACTACGGAACGGACTGCATCCATCGTTTGAACGAGCGTATGCAAGTGAATTTGCCGATAGTGGATGCCGTATATGCCATCCTCTATCAGCGTCAGTCTCCCGCGATAGTAATCAAAGAACTAACCAATCAATTATCATGATGAAAGATATGACATTCGACTATGTCTCTGCGGTCTGCACAGACAAGATGGAGCAACAAAAGCATGCCGTTCTGTCGGCAAAGCAAGTTCTAACGTGTGGCACAGGGGCCGGTAACGATTTTCTCGGCTGGCTCACTCTCCCCAATGATATAACTTCGCAAATAAGCGACATACAAGCAACGGCGTCATTGTTGCGTCGCGAGTGCGAAGTGATTGTGTGCATAGGGATAGGAGGCAGTTATTTAGGGGCTAAAGCCGTTAACGAGGCTCTCTTATCCAGTTTTTCGTGCATGGAAAACAAAGTGCCTGCCGTTGTGTATGCAGGTCAGAATATAAGCGAAGATTATTTGTACGAATTGCAGACATTGCTTCGCACGAAGAAGTTCGGTATCATTTGTATTTCCAAATCCGGAACGACGACCGAGCCTGCATTGGCATTTCGCTTGCTGAAGACACAGTTGGAGAAGCAGCAGGGCAAGGATGCCGCACGTCAACTCATCGTCTGCATCACCGATAAGCAACGTGGAGCTTTGCGGACATTGGCTACGCAAGAAGGATATAAGACTTACGTAATCGAAGATAATATAGGCGGTCGTTACTCTGTTTTGTCGCCGGTGGGATTGCTCCCTATCGCATGCGCCGGATTGGATATACAGGCATTGATTGACGGTGCACGACGTATGCAAGACGTGTGTTACCAAGCGGATTTTGCCGAAAATCCCGCGTTACTCTATGCGTGCGCGCGCAACGTGCTATATAAGGAGCAGGGGAAGAAAGTAGAGCTGTTGGTAAATTTTCATCCCAAATTGCACTATGTGGCTGAATGGTGGAAGCAACTCTATGGCGAATCGGAAGGTAAAGAGAACAAAGGTATTTTCCCAGCAGCCGTTGATTTTACGACAGACCTTCACTCAATGGGTCAGTACATACAAGAGGGTGAACGCACGCTGATGGAGACCGTGATTTCTGTTGCTGAGCCTGAGCATGAGGTGATTTTCCCGAAGGATGAACAGAACCTTGACGGACTGAATTTCTTGTCCGGAAAACGCGTAGATGAAGTGAACAAGATGGCTGAATTGGGGACTATGCTCGCTCATGTGGATGGTGGTGTACCGAATATGAAAATCACCCTACCCCGCCTCAATGAGTACTACCTTGGCGAATTGATTTATTTCTTTGAGTTTGCGTGCGGTGTGAGTGGTTATATGTTAGGTATCAATCCGTTCAATCAACCCGGTGTAGAAGCCTACAAAAAGAACATGTTTGCCCTGCTTGATAAGCCCGGTTACGAGAAAGAATCCGCTGCTATTAAACAACGTTTATCATGAAAAAAATAGTACTTTTGACTATAGTCACGGCAATGTTGGTGGGATGTAATACGCCGGAGCGCAAAGCACAACGAGTGTTGGAGCAAATGACCATTCGGCAAAAAGTGGCTCAACTGATGATGGTTTCGGTAGATAGTTACAATCCTCCTGCCAAACGTGCCAACCGTGATTCGTTGGTGCGCGAAGAAGGGATTGGTGGTCTGATTATCATGCACGATAGCATTATTCGCTCCGCAGTCCGTCTGAACGAGTTGCAGGCACTATCTCCCATTCCCCTGTTGGTATCGGTGGATGGTGAATGGGGACCATCGATGCGATATAGCGCTTTCCCATTCTTTCCACGCCAAATGCAGTTGGGTGCACTGACCGATGATAGTTTGGTGTACGAAATGGGAAAGGCGGTTGCAGAAGAATGCCGGGTGATGAATATATTAATCAATTTTGCCCCTGTGGCAGACATCAATATCAACCCCAATAATCCTGTTATCAACACTCGTTCGTTCGGAGAGGACCGTGACAAGGTGACTCGTATGGCGATTGCGTATATGCGTGGTATGCAGGATGGTGGTATATACGCCTGCGCCAAGCACTTCCCGGGGCATGGAGATACCGATGTGGATTCGCACAAAGCGCTACCCGTACTGCCATTCACGCGCGAGCGTTTGGACACGCTGGAGTTGTATCCGTTCCGCGAGTTGATTCGTCAGGGTGTAGCTATGGTGATGATAGGTCACCTCAACATTCCGGCATTGGATGACGCTGTCTCCACCCTCTCCTATCCAATAGTAACCGACCTGCTTAAGAAGGAAATGGGATTTGAAGGCATCGTAGTGACCGATGCTCTGAACATGCGCGGAGTGAGTGAAACACTATCTCCTGCCGAAGTAACCCTGGCTGCATACAAAGCCGGTGTTGATTTGCTCTTGATGCCCGATGATGTCAAGCAGTCCATCGACATGATAGAAGCAGCCGTAGTGAAGGGTGAATGCAGTGAACAAGATTTGAACGAGCGCGTGATGAAAATCCTCGTCTTGAAAGCCAAAGCAGGTATGTTGGACGAAGGATATAGTGCACAAATAGACACCACCGGTTTGAATGAGAGAGCCTGCTTTGCTGAACATCAGCAACTGATACAACAACTGTCAGACCGTTCTATCACCTATCTGAGCGGAAGCCAACAGAATGGCGAATGCAGAATGCTGAATGCAGAACGCAAAACTGCCTATGTCGCCTACAATGCCACTTACGTTCCCATGAAACGCCAATATGGCGAACAGGAAGGTCTGTCGGGCTTTTGTCCGGAGTCAGGAATTACCGAAAACGGCACGTTTCTATACCGCACGTTGACAGATAAGATGGGTAGTGCAATCGACTATTTCACCTTGTCGCGTGATGCCAATCAGGAGCAGGTAGAAGCCTTGAATGCGGCATTGGCTGACTACGAGCACATATTGTTTGTGTGTCACGACCCCGCCGGTCGCCCCAAAGACGACTTGATAGTCCCGGAACATGTGTCGTGGCTTAGTCCAATCATGGACGAACGTACCACACTGATACATTTTGGAACCCCATACGGCATGAACCACCTGCCTTGGATACAGCAAGTAGGCGGCATCTTGATTGGCTATGCGGACTCGCAAGTCAACCAAATAGCCGTGTCTAAGATACTACTGGGCGAGATAGAACCCCAAGGCAAACTGCCTGTTTCAGCAGGAGGTTTTCAGGCTGTAGGAGGTAAGAGGTAAGACCGCTACGCTGTAGGAGGTAGGAGATTATGCAAAAATAATCTGCTCAAACGCGGCACGGAAGGCGTTGACGTCGCCCATGTCATGGAACGAGCGGAGATTTTGAACACGCTGGCGCACGGATTGCACGGCGTGTTTTTCTAATTTCTCACGGGAAGGTGTGATGGCTTTTTCCAGTGCATCAAAGTCCACGTCGTATAACATCGTGGCGTGTACGATAGTGGCATTGGGTAGCGAATAGCAAGCCGTGCCACTCACTTTGCGACCATCAACTAATATATCGTTGTGCTCCGTAGTGACCGCATCGTATCCCAATTGTCTGAGAGCGGAGCTCACCAAATGCAGGAAATCGTCAAACACCTCTTGCGAATGTGGTGAGGGTACGATGTATGAGAGCATCACATTGCCACGGTCAGCATATACGCAACCTCCCCCACTCTGCCGCTGCACCATATCGACGTTGTGCTGCCGGCAATATTCCAAATTGACCTCTTGTTCCAAAATCTGATGTCTTCCATAGATGACAGTGGGTGCCACTATCCATGTGAAGAAAGTAGGTTCGGTAACGTGTTGTGCTACCTCCAGTTCTTGGTCGAGGTAGTAGGCAAGTGGTTGATTTTCAGGTACGATATGATGATACATGGAGTGTAGTGTTTAGAGGTTATTCTTGTTTGGGTTCGTTGATTAGTTGTCCCGAGCAGAATCGGAACTTAATATCGCGGTCATCGCCGAGATAGATGTATCGTTCTATCCGATGGGGCAATGAATAGTTGTCAAAATTGAGATAGTGGTCGTCCACCACCAGTGCATCAAACTCGTATCCGGGTTCGAAGCTGCCCACTTTGCCGAAGAACTGTCCTCCGGCTTTGGTTCCGAGATAGAACGTTTCGCTCAAGCTCAAAAAACGCAAGTTGCCATGCGAGTTGGTGTATTGTAGTTTGCTCACTTGCAGTGCATACTGCATCACGCGCAGGATAGAAGCGTGATTACCACCGGACACGTCCGTTCCAAGCGCAACGGGCACATTATTGTCCAGCAGGGTACGCACGGAAGCCATTCCGGAAGCGAGATTGCAGTTGGAGGTGGGACAATGGACGGCAAAAACGCGATTGTTCCGCATCAATTGCAGTTCTTTGCCTTCGGTATAGCAGCAGTGCGCCATCAAAGTGGGTGTTTGACCAAACAACCCATATTTATTGTACGCGTCGCCATAGGAAGCAGTTTCGGGTTCTAATTTGCTCACCCACGCTATTTCGCTCATATTCTCCGACAAGTGCGATTGGACAGGCATTTGGTAATCACGCGCCAAGTCTCCCAACGCTTGCAGCATATCCGGCGTGCAAGAAGGCACAAAGCGTGGTGTCACTATGGGTCGCACGCGATGGTTACTGTAGGCGGCACAATGTTCAACGAGTTGGATGGTGCCTGCTACCACCTGTTGGGTGGTGTTGGTTAGGGGTTGTGGGCTGTGTCGGTTCATACCGCCCAATCCAATGTACGCCCCCATTCCTGCATCGTTGAATAAGTCAGCCAATAGTAGGGTTGCGGGTAGATGAACCGTAGCAAAAACGGCACAACGCATCGTTCCCTGCATCCAAAGTTCATGCACAAAACGTGTGTACAGACGTTTGGCGTAAGCCTCGTCCTTGTATTTCATCTCCTCCGGAAAAGTGTACGTATTGAGCCAAGGCAACAACTCCATATCCATCGCCAATCCCATATTGCGGTATTGCGGTGCATGAACGTGCATGTCACAAAAGGCAGGCATGAGTAGTTTATCGCCAAAATCAGTCACCGTCACCGAAGCGTATTCGGCGGGCAAGTGTTCAAACACATCCACTACTCTCCCCTCGTCGTTTACCACGACGTACCCCAACTCCACGTAGCGGAAAGCGTCCGGCGTGGGAGTATATACGATATTGGCTCGGTAGGCATGCATGAACTATTGCTGTTTTTGCGTTTTGAAAAAAAAACGTTGCATGAAATAATTGATAATTCCTGCCACAAAAATGACTATCAGACTAACGATGGCGTTACTGAGACGATAGAGCCAAATGGTAACCCAAGGAAGAACAATCAATTGGATCAGCAAGTTCACGGCACGTGCGAGACTGAATCCTAAAGCGTTCTTCATCGTTGGTGCTTTGCCAAAGGTGTAATAACAGGATATGAAGTAGTTGGGAATCATTTCCAGCACAAACCCTGCAACGAATGCCACGTAGTAGAGCCATGTGTTTTTGTCCGGCTGTGACAGACACGCCATCACCAGCAGGAAAAAGCCTGTTTGCACAAACGAGCCAATGTTGCCAATGATTACGAAGCGCAGCGCACTGCGATACGGTTCGTGCAGTCGTCGCGAAGGCAAGATAGATTGAAAGGAAGAGATATCCATACTACTGCAGATTGTCCAATATTGTCTGAATAGCCTCATTTAATCCCGCTGCATCGCGTCCACCGGCAGTGGCTAATGCGGGTTGTCCACCGCCACCACCTTGAATCAGTTTGGCAGCCATCTTGATAAGGTTTCCCGCCGATTTGCCTTCGGCAACCAACGGCTGACTCAAATATACGGTCAACGCGGGTTTACCGTCTGCTACGGTTCCTGCAACGAGTGCAAATCGCTCATTGTCAAACTGTTGTTTCAGCGTGGGCACCATATCTCGTGCAAAAGTGGCAGGATATTCGCCTGTCAGTTTGAGCAAACGTAGTGACCCGAAGGTCTCAACCTGCTGCATCAACTGCTTGGTTTTGTTAGCCATTTCGCGAGCCTCGAACTCCTCCATAAGTTTTTTGAGTTCGGCATTCTCCTCCTGCAGGCGTTGAATAGATGCGAGCAAGTCTTTGGTGTTGTTGAATAGCGATTTAGCCGCCTGCAATTGTTCCGCTTCCGCTTCGTATATCTCTTCGGCAGCCCGTGCTGTAACGGCTTCGATACGACGAACGCCGGCAGCCACTGATGTTTCCATGAGAATGCGGATTGTTCCTATTCGTCCTGTGTTGTTGACATGGCAACCTCCGCAGAGTTCGATACTGGGTCCGTAT
>JAGHSR010000091.1 GCA_018065765.1 Candidatus Colicola coprequi | reverse complement strand
GCTTATCACGTATCCCAATTCGGCTTGACCGGTTATGCCGTTTCGGCTATCGGCGATGACGACTTAGGAAAAGAAATAACCGATACCTTTGATAAGGTCGGACTGCATTATATCCTTCCCGTTGTCAAAGAACCTACCGGAACGGTACAGGTCACCCTTGACGATAAAGGTATTCCGCAATACGAGATCTGTCTGGGCGTAGCGTGGGACAATATCCCCTTTACGGACGAGATGAAAACGCTTGCGCAAAAGACGGATGCCGTCTGCTTTGGCTCGTTAGCACAACGTTCTGAGGTCAGTCGCGCAACGATTAACGCCTTCTTAGACGCAATGCCTAAGACCGCCCTCAAGGTGTTTGACATTAACCTGCGGCAGCATTGGTACAACCGCGAAGTGGTTGAGACGTCACTGCAAAAAAGCAACATCCTCAAGATCAATGACGAGGAGATCTTAGTGGTCAAGTCCTTGCTGGAGCTGCAAGGCACCACCTACGGCGAACTCTGCCTCGAACTCATCCGCCGTTACGACTTACAGATGGTTATCCTCACTTGCGGAACGGAGGGTAGCTATGTCTTCAGCGAACAAGAGGAGAGTTTCTTGCCCACGCCGAAGGTGCAAGTGGCGGATACCGTTGGTGCCGGAGATAGTTTTACGGGCGCGTTTGTAGCCTTATTGTTGCAAGGCAAGTCTATCCGTGAGGCGCACCAAATGGCAGTCAAAGTCAGTGCCTTCGTCTGCACCCAAGCCGGGGCTATGCCGCGTTATGGTGAAATGGGAGTAGAGGGGTAGAGGAGTAGAGGAGTAGGGAAAAAGCGAGTTTTCAATCGAAAAGTCGCTTTTTTCTTGCATATATCAGAAAAAAGTTGTACCTTCGCAGCATAAAAATGTTGCACGCCATGAAAAACCTATCTTTTGTTACAATTTTACTATTGTGTTTCTTGTGTTTAGGGACAAGTTGTAGCCGTCAAGCACAGCGATATAAAATTGCAGTATCACAATGTTCGGACGATGCGTGGCGGCGGAAGATGAACGAGGAGATGGAACGAGAATTGCTCTTTCATCCCTCGTTACAAATTTCTTTACGACAAGCCAACGCCAATAGTGCTCTACAATGTCGGCAAATTGATTCGCTTATTATGGAGAAACCGGATCTGCTTATCGTCTCTCCCAACGAGGCGGACGAAGTAGAGCCGGCAATCACTCGCGCGTTCCTAAAAGGAATACCCATCGTAGTGGCTGACCGAAAGGTGAATGGTAACTACTATACCGCTTTTGTAGGTGGAGACAACTATGCTGTAGGTCAAATCATTGCACAGTATATCTGCGATCACTGGTCCGATCAACCCTGTACGATTTTCGAGATAGAAGGTCTTCCGGGTTCAACACCGGCGGTGTTGAGGCATAAGGGATTGGTGGATGGGCTAAGCACTAACTTTCAGATTAAGGCAAAAGCCAATGGCGAATGGTTTGAAGAACCGGGTTATGAGGCTGCCAAATCGCTGTTACTGACATATGGCAAACCCGATTTTATTGTAGCCCAAAACGATCTCATGGGTATTGGTGCGCGTCGCGCTGCCAAAGAAGTGTTCCCCAACGACGAAATACACATCATCGGTGTGGACGCGCTTACCGGTGATGGACTGGGTATTGATGCTATTTGTGATGGCATTTTAGAGGCTTCCGCCACGTATGCCTCTCGCGGCGATTTGGTGATACAGACTGCCGAAGCCATCCTGTCGGGCAAACCGTTCGTGAGGGATAATAACCTAAGCACCTCGATGATTGACCTCAAAGGGGCGATTGCTATGCAACAATATGCCAACGAGATGGAACATCGTGTAGAAACCATCCAGTTATTGCAAAATAAGATTTCCGAGATGAACGAAACCATTTCGATGCAGAAGATGGTCGTTTATGCGTCCATCTCGATTGTGATACTACTCATCGTACTTTTTGTTATTCTTTGGAAGATTGTTTCCTATCGTAAGCGTGTTCATTTAGAACGTGAGCGTACGCAACGCACCATTGAGGAACAAAAACACCGATTAGAAATCATGAGTACCGAATTAGCGCGCGTCCAAGCTACCGCTACTGTGGCGGACAAGTTCATGCAGCAACTCATGCGCGAGATTGAGGTAAGGATGGCTGATACCGACCTTAATGTCAACACCTTAAGTGAGGCGTTGCATATTAGTCGCGCCCAACTCTTCCGCAAGACCAAAGCGTTAACGGGTTGTTCACCGGTCGATCTGATACGGTCTATTCGGTTGAAACGAGGACAACAGATGCTGCTTAATACCGATGAGACAATTCAGCAGATAGCTTATGCCGTCGGTTTTACTTCGGCTTCGTATTTCACCAAGTGCTACAAGGATCTCTTTGGCACCTCTCCCGGAGACATCAAATCGGTGCAAAGGTATAGATAATTTTTTATTCCACCAAATGTTTTTTGTCGCATACGCACCGATGACGGCATAAAAAAACGACTTCAGTGTGAAATGTCGCTTTCTTAGGCTGAGAGAGGGAGATTATATTTCCACCTAAGATAACTATCTTGCGGAAAAAGTCTCCAGTGTTTCTTGCAAATGTCCCTCATCTATTTGTCGGAAATATTTTTGTTATTTTTTGCATATATCAAATTCTTTCCGTACCTTTGCAGCGCAAGGCGCTGTAACGCGCAAAATAATCGCTAATAACTAACTAAAAGTTAATTTTTTTATTTTGGTTTTTGGGGTTTGTTTGTGGGTTACAGCGCTTTGGGGTGGGGGGGGG
>JAGHSR010000136.1 GCA_018065765.1 Candidatus Colicola coprequi | reverse complement strand
TATGGCACTTGGTAACTTCAAGTCCATCGACGTAGAGAATTTGTCTATACACAAGGTGGATTCTGAGCAAATCAAGGTGGGACATGAACTGGTTAGTGCAGTAGATAGAGCACATGAGAACGGTAAACGCATTTGCGCTGTGGGTACGGAAGTAATGAGAGCTTTGGAGCATGTAGCCGGCACGACAGGACAACTCAAAGTATATGACGGATGGACCAATAGATTCATCTTCCCTCCGTACAATTTTTTGGTTGCCAACTCGTTCTTCGTCAATTTCTATGATTCGGAGTCTTCACAACTGCTCATGGTGGCTGCATTTGGTGGCTATGAGATGGTGATGCGGGCTTACGAAGTCGCCATCCAGGAAGGCTATCGCTTTGGCGACTACGGAGATGCAATGCTGATTGTTGATTGATGAATGTTCGTATCGAAGATAGCTGGCGAGAGGTTCTACAGACCGAATTTGATAAACCTTATTTTGAACTGCTGACCTCATTTGTAAAACACGAGTACCAAACCACCCGGTGTTTTCCGCCTGCTCGCTTGATTTTCAATGCTTTCGACTCGTGCCCTTTTAATAAGGTACGAGTCGTTATTATAGGACAGGATCCATACCACGAACCCGGACAAGCGCATGGATTGTGCTTCTCTGTGGGAGAAAATGTGCAGATCCCACCTTCTCTGGAAAATATCTACAAGGAGCTTCATCGTGATTTGGGTAAACCTATTCCTTCTTCTGGCAATCTGCAACATTGGGCTGATCAGGGCGTTTTATTACTCAACGCTACGTTGACAGTTCGTGCACATCAAGCCGGTTCACATCAAAACAAAGGATGGGAAGAACTGACGGATGCTGCTATAGCTGCCCTTAATCAACGCAGAGAACATTTGGTTTACATGCTTTGGGGCAGTTATGCACAGCGCAAAGGGCAGTATATTGACCGCCGCAAAAACTTGGTGCTGACTGCTGTCCACCCATCACCCTTGTCTGCATATCGGGGATTCATCGGGTGTGGACATTTTTCACAGGCAAACAATTACCTCATACAACATGGTCAGGCACCGATAGACTGGTAGAAAGGAGAGTTTTTTATGAAACGACTATTGCTCATTGATGCGTATGCGATGATTTACCGAGCATACTACGCGCTGATACGAGCGCCGAGGATGAATTCAAAAGGACAAAACACAAGTGCCATTCTGGGATTTGTCAATACTACCGATGAACTAATCAAACGCATCAATCCTACTCATGTGGCGGTTGCATTTGATCCACACGGTCCTACTTTTCGGCATGAGGCGTATCCGCAATACAAAGCTCAACGCGAGGAAACACCGGAGGATATTCGCCTGTCTGTTCCTGTGATTAAACAAATCTTGCAAGCCATGCGAATACCTGCGTTGGAAGTGCCCGGATATGAGGCTGATGATGTTATCGGCCCCGTGGCTAATATGGCGGCGCGTGATGGGTTTGAGGTGTTTATGGCAACACCCGATAAGGACTACGGACAACTGGTTACCGACACCATTCATCAGTACCGTCCCCGCCATACGGGAGGGTATGAACTGTTGGGACCTAAGGAGGTTTGCGACAAGTACGGGCTGCAAACCACTGCACAGGTGATAGACTTCTTGGGACTGATGGGAGACGCAAGCGACAATATTCCGGGATGCAAAGGTGTGGGGGAGAAAACAGCTGCGCAACTATTGCAACAATTCTCATCGGTAGAAAATATCATCGAACACGTCAGCGAACTCAAGGGCGCACTCAAGATAAAAGTGGAGAGTCAGTTAGAAGAAATCCGTTTTTCTAAATTCTTGGCAACCATCAAAATTGACATCCCTATGTCTATCAACTGGGATGACTTGCTCAAGCATGAGAAAAATTGGGTTGAACTAAGACCTCTGTATGAGCAACTTGAGTTTAATTCACTGCTTAAAGCTGCACCTACAATAGAACATGTGGTTCCCACAACTGCCCAAGCAAGTAGTGGGAAGCTTGCCGCTACATTGGATCTCTTTGCAGAAAACGTCATCGAACGCGAAGTGCTACAAGAGGATACCATCGAAAACAGACTTTGTGCGTATTTGCTCAATCCGGAGGTGTCGTTCAATCCCTATACACCCGCCAGATGGGATGAACTCAAACAAGATACGGCTCTATGGAACCTTTACAACGAGGTGGAACTTCCTTTGGTGTCGGTGTTGAGGAATATGGAGCAGGCAGGAGTGAGATTTGATGTGGCTATGCTGAAAGAAGCCGAGACTACTTTGACGGATGAACTTGGTATACTGGAAGAGGAAATCTACACATTGGCAGGCGAACGATTCAATGTCAATAGTCCACGCCAAGTGGGGGAAATCCTGTTTGACAAGATGAAACTGGACACTAAGGTCAAAAAGTCCAAATCCGGTCAGTATTCCACTTCTGAGGAAGTCTTGCAGAGTATAAAAGACAAGAGCCCGATTGTGGGTAAAATCTTGGACCAACGGGAATTGAAAAAACTCATCTCTACCTATATTACCGCTTTGCCCTCATATATGGCGGCGGATGGCAAAGTGCACACTACATACAACCAAACCACTACAGCCACCGGTCGATTGTCGTCCAGCAATCCGAATATGCAGAACCTACCTATCCGCACCGAACGGGGACAACTCATCCGTAAGGCTGTTATTGCCGATGATGGCTGCATGTTGGTAAGTGCCGATTACTCACAAATAGAACTGCGACTGATGGCACATCTGTCACAAGATGAGCATTTGGTCGAGTCTTTTTTGCAGGGCAAAGATATTCATGCCGCTACTGCTGCCAAGATATTTTCCAAACCCATCGAGGAGGTTACCAAAGACGAAAGACGTAAAGCCAAGACAGCCAATTTCGGTATCATTTACGGTATATCCGCTTTTGGCTTGGCGCAGCAGCTGGATTGCTCACGTACGGAAGCCAAAGCCTTGATAGATGGCTATTTTGCTGCCTTCCCTCAGGTGATAGCTTTTATCGAGAATCAAAAACAATTTGCTCGTGAGAAAGGATATGTGGAAACCTTGTTCGGTCGCAAACGGTATTTGCCGGATATCAATTCGCATAATTCCGTGGTGCGCTCATTTGCTGAACGAAATGCCGTGAACGCCCCTATTCAAGGCACGGCTGCTGACATCATCAAGATGGCTATGGTAGCTATTGCGGGACGATTTCAACGCGAGGGGTTGAAAGCGCAAATGATTATGCAGGTGCACGATGAACTGAACTTCAATGTTCCTCTACACGAAGTAGAACAGGTTCGCCAAATCGTAGTGGATGAGATGCAAAACGTCGTGCATTTATCCGTACCACTGATTGCCGAATGTGGCATCGGACACAACTGGTTAGAAGCACATTGATTTATGGAAAGAGCAATATTAGTTGGATTGATCACTCCGGAGCAGAGCGAAGAGAGAACGACGGAGTATTTGGATGAACTGGCTTTCTTGGCTGACACAAGGGAAATAACTCCTATCAAACGTTTTGTACAACGTATCGCTAATCCCGACACGAACACCTATGTGGGTTCCGGCAAATTGCAAGAGATACGAGACTTCATCATACACCATCAAAGCGATCAGGAAGGTCCTGTCGATTTGGTTATCTTTGATGACGAACTTTCCCCTCGCCAACTGCGTAACATCGAACGTGACCTCAATTGGCGCGACAATCCCAAAGACCGCTGCGAGATTAGAGTGATGGATCGTACTATCCTGATTCTTGAAATCTTCCTACAACGTGCGCAGACATCGTATGCCAAGACCCAAGTGGAAATGGCTCACCTGCAGTATATGCTACCCCGCCTGACCCGTATGTGGACGCACCTTGACAGACAACGTGGCGGAGGCGGTATCAGTCGTGGACAGGGTGAAACACAGATGGAGGCTGATAAGCGTATCATTGGACAGCGCATTGCACTGCTGAGAGAAGAACTGAAAAAGATTGACAAGCAAATGGCAACGCAACGCCAAAATCGAGGCAAAATGGTTCGCGTGGCACTCGTCGGATATACCAACGTCGGCAAATCGACTATCATGAACTTGCTTAGCAAGTCCGAAGTCTTTGCCGAAAACAAACTTTTTGCTACTTTGGATACCACGGTTCGCAAGGTGACTATAGATAATCTGCCCTTCCTATTAAGCGACACGGTAGGTTTTATCCGCAAACTGCCACATCACTTGGTTGAGTCTTTCAAATCTACCCTAGATGAGGTACGCGAAGCAGACTTGCTCATCCATGTGGTGGATATCTCTCATCCTAATTTTGAGGAACAATACGAAGTGGTTGAGAAGACCATCAACGAGTTGTTGCAACGCGAGGAGACCACTTTAGAGGGACAACCTTGGGAAAAAGGCAAACATTCTCAAAAGAAAAATGTCATTCCTCAAATACCACGCATCGTTGTGTTCAACAAGATAGATGCTTTTACTTATACCCCAAAGGAAGAAGACGATTTGACTCCTATCCAGCGCGAAAACATCTCTTTGGAGGAGTTCCAACGCACATGGATGGCCAAACTGCAGGACGATTGCCTCTTTATTTCTGCCAAAGACAAACGCAACATGGATGCACTTCGCACACTGATTTACGAGCGCGTCAAAGCCATCCATATCCAACGCTATCCGTACAACGATTTCTTGTTCCAAAAGTACGATGACTGATGAAAATAGGAGCATTTGTGTAAAAAATATAAAAAAATTTGCACGAGTGTGGAAATTTCATTACCTTTGCACGCCAATTTTGGAGCGCTTTGTGCCCTGCGATTAGGGATGGCTTTTGCGTGCTGCTGTTGAAAAAAAAGAATTACATAGGGTTGCTGATGTTGCTGCTCATTGTTTTTGGCAAGGGAGTAGCTGCTGAGCGAATGTTCCAGTGTGAATTGGGGATTGCCGGTGGTTGTGGGTACTATGTGGG
>JAGHSR010000083.1 GCA_018065765.1 Candidatus Colicola coprequi | reverse complement strand
CTGGGGGGCGGGTGGGGGTGCACCCCCGGCCCCCCCCACCCGCCCCCACACCGGCCGAAACCGCCCCCCCAAACCCCCCAAACGCCCCCCGCGCCGGGGGGCCCGGCCACCCCCGGGGGGGGGCCAGCCTACCCAGCCCCTCCCTAAGGGGGAGAGGAAGGAAGACCCTATCCCCAACCCTTTCCCTCATAGGGCAAGGGGAGAAAGCGCTGTAGCGCAGCAAAGCGCGACAAGGAGAAGGAGAGGGAGAGAATGAAGAATGCAAAATTCAAAATGCAAAATGCAGGATGCAAAATGCAAAATGCAAAATGCAGAATGCAAAATGCAGGATGCAAAAAGAAAAGGGAAAGTATGGTGCTACTCTGCAAAGTATCTCCACAACGGTGCGGCATGTAGAGCCTGAATAATCTCTCCCTGCTGCAACAATTCGCGCACATCCGTTTTGCTCATCACATGAACCTGTATGTCCTCTGTAGGTTCTTGATGTTGCTGTTGCAACGGTTCTACCCCCTTCGCAAGAAAGGTGATACTGAGGTTATTGTGATTGGTCGGATTAGGACTGAGTGTCATGAACTCACTCCACTCTCCCCCGCCGAAACCTGTTTCTTCCAATAGTTCGCGCTGAGCGGCCTGCAAGGGTGTTTCTCCCTCGTCAATCACACCGGCGACCAACTCATAGCACGTTACTCCCAAAGCATGTCGATACTGGTCTATCATTACCAGTTGTCCATCTTTGGTCTCGGCTATCACGTTGATCCAATTGGGAAACTCCAACACGTACCATGTAGGGATTTGGACTCCGGATGGCAATTCTACACACTCTTGACGAACACTGAGCCAAGGCCCCAAACGAAGGATGTTCTCACTACGAAGAACTTTCCATTTACGATTTACTAATTTTTGTATCATTGGTTTTTATTTATAGAACCTACCTTATATTTGCAATATATTCTCCACCTTGCACCCTAAATAGACTGCCCTCGCCAACAAATGGACAAAATACGCCAAGTAGAGAGCCTGAATACCTATCACCGTATGTAAACCGGCGTATGCCACCACAAAGCCTACTACAGCCCACAACATGGCATTGCGGATCTCACGCCCCTGCGTTGCGCCCACAAACACTCCATCCAACAGAAACGCCATCGCCGAGATAAGAGGCATTGTCACCAACCACGGCACATAAGGGTTGATACCATCCAACACCGTCACATCACTGGTCATCAGAGCAAAACACTGATGTCCCAAGAAAGCATAAATAAGGGTAAACAGTCCCCCCACCCCAATAGACCAAACCAACAAAACCTTCCATGCGTGACGCAATTTCTGCTGATGGTTCTCCCCTATAAATCGCCCCACAAGCGCTTCACCCGCATAAGCAAAACCATCCACAAAATAGGAGAAGAACATATACAGCTTCATGATGATGCTGGATATAGCCAATTCTGTGTCACCATATTGACTGGCAAGGGCGGTGAATCCCACATAAATCACGATGAAACAGAGACTGCGAACAAACAATTGCGTATTGAGCCGAAACAACTCCTTATTCCAGCCATAAAACCGCACCAGGTGTTGGATATGCGGTCGTATTCGGTAACGTCGCATGAGGATAGCTACTGACACAATCAATCCCATGAACTGCGCTATCACCGTCCCATAGGCTACCCCCAAGATGCCCAAGGGCGAATAAACAGCCAATACATAACTTGCCACCATATTCACCCCATTCACCACAATATCGCTCACCATAGGTGAGACAGTATCTTGCATACCGATGAACCATCCTTTAATAGCCATCAGCGCCAAGGTAGCAGGAGCAGCCCAAATGCGCACAAAAAAGTACTGCCGAGCGAAATCAGATACCTCCTCACTACATGGGACACATGCCAACACCGCTGTGACAAACACCCATTGTATCGTCCAGATGGCGATGGTAGCAAGACCGGCAATGGTGAGGGATTGGCTCAAAATCTTACGGCATTCGCACGTATCACCTCGCCCAAATGCCTGTGCTGTCATCCCCGATGTACTGACACGCAAGAAACCGAAATTCCAGTACAACAAATCAAACAGCATCGTTCCTATGGCAATACCTCCAATGGCTGTGGCATCTGCCAAATGACCCACGATAGCCGTGTCCACGATACCCACGAGCGGTATCGTAATATTCGCCAAAATACTTGGTAACGCCAGTTTGAGAACCTGTTTATTCAATGATGCCTCCTCCTACCAAACGGTTGTTTTGATAAAACACACAACTCTGCCCCGGCGTAACAGCCCACACGGGTGAACTGAAATGCAAGACAAAAGGAGTTATACCTGCCACAACAGCCTGCTGAGGTTGCGAACGAAAACGTATTTGCGCCATTACCGGCAAGGTTTCGTCACCTCTGAAAGTAACCTCGCGCAGGCGCACATCGCGCGTATATAAGGCGTCGTGATGGGTCAGCATAACCTCGTTGCGAGTGGCATCTATTCGCCCAACAAAAGCCGGTGTACCAAGAGCTATGCCCAAACCTTTACGCTGGCCGATGGTGTAGTTGGCATACCCGGCATGACGTCCTAAAACACGCCCATCTGCATCCACATAATTGCCGGGATTAGCTTCCAAATGGAGAAAAGTGCGGTAGTCGTTCTCGATGAAACATATATCCTGGCTTTCCCCCTGCTGACTAAGTTGTACATACCCTTTCTTAGCCAAAAAATCCCGAACCTGCGTTTTGGTCATCGCCCCTAATGGGAACAGCACACGCGAAAGTTGCTGCTGGTTTAGTTGCCATAGGAAGTACGTTTGGTCCTTGCTGCTATCTTGCGCTCGCTCCAAAAAGTACATATCCCCATCCTGCGCCACCTGCGCGTAGTGCCCCGTGGCGATACGTTCGCACCCCAAGCGGTCCGCCTCCTCCATAAGTGAACCAAACTTAATCCGCCGATTGCAGACAACACACGGATTGGGCGTTCTGCCTGCCATATACTCAGCACGAAAATACGCCACCACATCCGTCTCAAAACGCTCGGAATAGTCCAGCACATGGTGTTCTATCCCCAGTTCTTGAGCCAAACAGGCGGCTTGTTCTATACTCTTGTCGCGCGTGTAGCGGGTTCTGAATGTGCACCCAATGACCTCACAGCCTTGCTCACGAAGGAGCAAGGCTGCTGCTGTGGAATCTATTCCACCCGACATAGCCATCAGTACGCGCATAAACCCAACGCAACAGAGAATCAGGACGATACTCCTAAAGTATTTCTTTCAGAATCTCACTAACGGTAGGATGCGGGAACACCACTTGCTGGAACTCCGCTACCGTATAGCCCATACGAACAGCAAACGATGCTGCTGCCACAAACTCGGAGCAGGGATTACCTATCATATGCACTCCCAAAACCGATTGACTTTTCTTATCTATCAGCATCTTGCACAATCCTGTTTCGCCCTCATTCTCAGCCACAAAACGGCCGGAGAAAGTCATGGGCAGACGACGTATTTCGCAGTCCATCACATCTTCAGTAATACCCACCGATGCAATCTCCGGATTGGTATAAACTACCGACGGAATAGCATTGTAAGCGATACGCTGCACAGGAATCTGCTTGAGCATACGCCCTACTGCCACTTCTGCCTGACGGGATGCCACGTGAGCCAACATAATCTTACCCGTCACATCGCCTGCTGCATACACATTGGCGAGGTTGGTCTTCATGAAGTCATCCACCTTGATACCACGCTCGAACTCGAGGTCGGTCAATGCCTCCAATCCCTGCAAATTAGCGCGACGACCTACAGAAATCAGTACCTTGTCAGCTTCGTAATCGCCGTTGCTGGTCTTGACCAAATTGCCCTCCAAAGACAGCACTTTGGTATCGGTCAGGATTTTCACTCCGGATTTCTCATATTTCTCGCGAAGGATTGCTACCACCTCCTGATCCAGATTGGGCAGAATGGTAGGCATCGCCTCTATAACTGTAACAGGCACACCCAACTCATGGTAAAGCGTCGCAAACTCCATACCAATCACACCGCCACCGACTATGACTATGCTCTGCGGCAGTTCTTTGGTATCCAAAGCCAAAGTGGAATCCCAAACGCAAGGGTTGTCTTTTACACCAGGGATAGGTGGAACAAAATTGTTGGAACCTGTGCAAATAAGCAGGTTCTCAGCTGTATATTGTTCCTCTCCACAAGCGATCACCACTTTGTCATCCGTGCGGCTGACAACTGACGCTGCCCCATTGATGACGGTGCAAAATTCGTTGTTGAGTTTAGCCTTGATACCGGCTACCAATTTACGAACCACTTTTTGTTTGCGTTGCGCTATCTTGGCATAGTCAAAACTAACGTTCTCTGCCTTGACGCCATACTTGTCAGCATGAGTGGCATTGTAGTACTGTTTAGCACTGTAGAGCAATGTTTTAGTTGGGATACAACCCACATTGAGACATGTTCCACCCAGTGCGTTTTGCTCAAAAAGAATGACTTGTTTACCTGCCTTAGAGGCTTTTTCGGCAGCCGTATAACCTGCAGGGCCACCTCCGATGATTGCTAAGAAATATTCCATGATATAAGTAATAAATGAATTTACAAATTCTCCTGCGAAACACCTGTTTCATCGCCTAAGTGTTCCAAAAAAATTCTTACAGCCGAACCCACTGTCTCCACACAAGGACGTTTCTTGTAGTACTCCTCACTACGGGGCTCGGGGGTAGGACCCAACATAGGCGACCCAGAAGACTCACCACGAGGAGCAAGACCCAATATCTCAGCACAAATCAGACTGCCATGTTCGTCACGAAAACGGGCAGCTAAGTCCTGCACCTGAGCATAGTTACGCTGCTTAGCTTCCGGTGTTCCTTCCACATTGCCTGAGCGTAAGCCCTCCAGCATAAACATTCCCAATGTAGCACCACACACACTGCGCATGCGACCTATACCGCCCCCAAACGATGAAGACACACGCAGAGCCAAGTCCTTGTCGGTTAGACCATACAGGTCACAACATGCCAAAAACACAGATTGTGCACAATTGTACCCTTGTCGAAAATAGTCCTCAGAAAGTGCCACACGGCGAGAAATTTCGTTTGATTGCATAGGCAGTACGTATAAATTTGGTGTGCAAAGTTACGGAATATATTTCACCCGAGCAAACAACAAGGGCTTTTTTTGCAAAAAAACTCAATTATTCCTTATTTTATTTGCGCGCGCGAGAAAAAATATGTAACTTTGCGCTCGAATATAATCCTCACTTGGGCAATTGCTGCATTAAGCACCGATACAAACTAAAAAATTACACAATAATGAAAAAAACACTTATTTTAGCGACCGCAGTTATTATGTTGCTATGTTCGTTTGACTTGAAGAATCTGTTTGGTTCCAAGGCTACATCTACAGCCTCAACTCCCGCTCCTGCCACCGTCGCAGCAACGGCTACCACAGCCACCAATGCAGAGGGTAAAGCTGCCGGTGCGGCATTGAAAGCACTATACTCGCAGTACAAGGCAGATGGTAAATTTGACTACAGCAACCTGAACAATATCTTGAATACCATCAGTTTGCTTGACAATTGTAAACAACTCAAGAGCAATGCAAAGGATGGTGAATATTGGAAATCATTTGCCAGCGGATTGATTCTGGGTTCCGAGAATTTGGTAACAGAAGATCTTGCAAACGGTGTAACCGAGCAACTCAACACCATGATGGAGAACATAGACACTACCAAACTGGAAAAAGCCAAAAGCAATACTATGGCTGCAGCGGGCACAGTAGCCACCTGCGCTACCAGCGTTAACAATCTTCTAAGTTTATTCAAAAAATAATTCAATAACATCTTAAATCAGCCTATGACAATCACCGAACGTTTCCTTCGTTACGTCAGTTTCCATACGACGTCCGACGAGACCACACGCACGACCCCATCCACCCCAGGTCAGATGGAGTTTGCCAAATACTTGGCAGATGAACTCAAACAAATTGGTTTACAAGAAGTTTCTTTAGACCAAAATGGCTATATCATGGCCACCCTGCCTGCCACCGTTGAGGGCAAGCCTACCATTGGTTTTATTGCTCACATGGACACGGCTCCTGACGCAAGTGGCAAGGATATCAAGCCACGTATCGTCAAAAACTACGACGGCAAAGATATCGTTTTGAACGAAAAACAAGGCATCGTTTTAGAAACAAATAAATACCCTGAGATTTTGCACTACGTAGGTCAAGACATCATCGTTACGGATGGTACGACCTTGCTTGGTGCTGACGACAAATCCGGTGTGGCATCCATCGTCAGTGCGATGGAATATCTCGTACAACACCCCGAAATCAAACACGGCAAGATCCGCGTAGGTTTCACACCGGACGAGGAGATTGGCGAAGGTGCAGATCACTTTGATGTAAAGCAGTTTGGTTGCGACTTTGCCTACACCATGGATGGTGGAGCCATTGGCGAATTGGAATACGAGAACTTCAATGCCGCCGGATGTAAAATCAAAATTCACGGTGTGAATGTGCACCCGGGATATGGATTCAAAAAGATGAAAAACTCCCTGCTACTTGCCAACCAGTTTGCAGACACACTTCCTGCCTCAGAAACACCCGCCTTGACCAAGGGATATGAAGGATTCTTCCACCTCATCGGCATGCAGGGCACAGTGGAAGAAACCACCCTATCATACATCATCCGTGACCATGACCGTCAGAAATTCGAGGCTCGTAAGCAACTCGTTCAAACCATAGCTGATGGCATGAATCGCCAGTACGGAGAAGGTACAGTGGAGGTAGAACTTCGCGATCAATACTACAACATGCGCGAGAAAGTGGAACCGGTGATGCATATTGTTACTCTCGTAGAAGAATCCATGCACGAACTTGGCATCACTCCTAAAGTGCAACCCATCCGTGGCGGAACCGATGGAGCAAGACTGAGTTTTGAGGGACTCCCATGTCCCAATATCTTTGCGGGTGGAGAGAATTTCCATAGCCGCTTTGAATACCTGCCTATTCCTTCTCTTGAAGCAGCTATGCAGGTTATTCTGAAAATTGTAGAAAAAGCATAAATCTACCATCTTAAATCTAAAATCACAAATCTAAAAAATATCATATTATGTTAAAAGAAACTCCTTTTACTGCCACACACATTGCCTTAGGCGCTAAGATGGCAGAGTTTGCAGGCTTCAACATGCCTATTCAGTATCCAACAGGTATTAATCAAGAGCACATGATTGTTCGCGAAGGCGTGGGCGTTTTCGATGTCAGCCACATGGGCGAATTTTGGGTTAAAGGCGAGAAAGCCTTGGATTTCCTACAATACATCACAACCAACGATGTTGCTAAATTGGAAGCCGGAAAGGCTCAATACACATGCCTACCCAATGGCAAAGGCGGTATTGTAGATGACTTGATTATCTATATGTACTCCACCACTAAATACCTACTTGTAGTCAATGCCGGCAATATCGACAAAGACTGGGCATGGATTAACCTTCAGAATACCGATCGCTTCGGTGTATCGCTGGAGAATGCCAGTGACAAGTACGGACAATTAGCCGTTCAAGGTCCTAAAGCTACCGAAATGCTGCAACGTCTGACCGATGCCGAACTGAATGCTATACCTTACTACTGCTTCCGCGAATGGTCATTTGCTGGTGTGCAAGGTGTTATTCTCAGTAACACAGGCTACACCGGAGCAGGTGGATTTGAACTTTATTTCAAGAAAGAAGATGGCATGCAGATTTGGAATGCACTATTCGAAGTGGGCAAAGACTTCGGATTGGCACCTATCGGATTGGGCGCTCGCGACAGCCTGCGCTTGGAAAAATGGTTCTGCCTGTATGGTCACGATATCGACGATGATCACTCTCCACTGGAAGCCGGTTTGGGTTGGATTACCAAATTTGATGCTAAAGATTTCATTGACAAAGAGTACCTACTCAAGCAGAAAGCAGAAGGCATAACCCGCAAACTCGTTCATTTTGAGATGCAAGAACGCGCTATTCCACGTAACGGATACGAAATCTGCAACGCAGAAGGAGAAGTCATCGGCAATGTTACATCCGGTATCATGTTGCCTAACACCAAAGTGGGCATTGGTATGGGATATGTCAAAAAAGCTTATGCAGCCAAAGAGACTATAATCTACATCAAGATTCGCGAAAAACTCAACGCTGCTAAAATCGTATAATCTATACAATCTCAAATAATAAATCTGAAATCGTATGTCTCGTAGAGTACGTGTACGTTTTGCACCCAGTCCCACAGGGGCTCTGCATATAGGAGGGGTGCGCACGGCGTTGTACAATTATCTGTTTGCCCGCCAGCATGGCGGTGATATGCTTCTTCGTATTGAAGATACCGACAGCACACGTTTTGTACCGGGTGCAGAAGCTTATATCATTGAAGCACTCGACTGGTTGGGCATTCACATTGACGAAGGTATTTCAATGGATGCCCCTAATGGCAAAGGATTGCATGGGCCCTATCGTCAGAGTGAGCGCCGTGAAATCTATCACCAATATGTCAACCAATTACTTGAGTCCGGCCATGCTTATTATGCATTCGATACTCCACAAGAATTGGAAACCAAACGTCAATCTGTAGCCAATTTTCAATACGATGCTCGCACCCGTATGGAAATGACCAATTCACTAACTCTATCCAAACAGGAAGTGAAAGAACGTATCGAACGCGGTGACCAATATGTAGTGCGATTCTTAGTACAACCCAATGAGGATGTAGTGGTTCATGACCTCATTCGTGGAGATGTCACTATCTCCAGCAACATATTGGATGACAAAGTGCTCTACAAATCCGCAGACGATCTGCCAACCTACCATTTGGCTAACATTGTGGATGACCATTTGATGGAAGTGAGCCATGTCATCCGAGGTGAAGAATGGCTGCCCTCTGCCCCACTCCATGTTCTGCTCTATCGCGCATTTGGATGGGAAGATACCATGCCTGAGTTTGCCCATCTGCCTCTGCTACTGAAACCGGATGGCAATGGCAAATTGTCCAAGCGCGATGGCGACCGACTGGGTTTCCCTGTCTTCCCGCTCGAATTTCATAACCAGAAAGATGGTTCTGTATCATCCGGATATCGCGAAAGTGGCTACTATCCGGAGGCAGTAATCAATTTCTTGGCACTTCTTGGATGGCACAACACAGGCGATCAAGAGATGTTTACCATGAACGAACTGATAGAACAATTCTCATTGGATCGCGTCAGCAAATCCGGAGCCAAGTTTGATTTTGAGAAAGGTAAATGGTTTAACCACCAATATCTGCAACTGCGTTCAGATGAACAACTTGCGGAAGAATTTATGCCAATCTTAAACGAAAAAGGCATTACCGCAGACAAAGCTTTGGTTGCCCAAATCTGTGGACTTATGAAAGACCGTGTCAATTTCGTAAGCGAGTTATGGGAACAGGTATCGTTCTTCTTTGTAGCGCCAAGTGAATATGACGAAAAGTCTGTCAAGAAACGTTGGAAAGAAGATAGCCGCCAACACATGACCGAACTGATTGAGGTACTGAAAGGCGTAGATGATTGGACATCAGAAACCTTGGATGCTACTGTTTTGCCATGGATTGAGAGCAAAGAGTATGGCTTAGGAGTTGTTATGAATGCTTTTCGTATCTGTTTGGTAGGCGCAGCGCGTGGCCCACATATCTGGTCAATTACTGATATTTTAGGCAAAAACGAAACAATTTATCGCGTTGAGAATGCGATAAAAGTTTTGAACTGATCAGTTGGTCAGAAATTTTTAATTATAAAAGAGGTTAATGTTAGTTCATTAGCCTCTTTTTTTTGCAGGGTAGCAGGAGATATAGCAGCGTGCCGGGGCCCCGATGGAGAGGAGAGTCGGCAGCATCGCCATAAA
>JAGHSR010000106.1 GCA_018065765.1 Candidatus Colicola coprequi | reverse complement strand
TCATTAATGTTTATGGTGCTCTTATCAATTGCAACCATAAGTGCCAACACTTTCACGAAGGTAACTTCTGCTCCGGAAGATTGGAGTGGACAATATCTTGTTGTTTATGAAAAATCAGCCACCGAAGCATGGATTTTCAATGGCAAAGACGAAGCACAAGACTATGTGACTGCAACCATCGCTGATGGCAAAATTGTGTCGGATGATTTAGACCAATATGCAGTGTCGGTTGCGACAATGAATGGTGGCTATTCCATCAAGGTGGGTGCCCAATATATGGGAGGTGATGCCAGTAAGAATACCATAAAGTTTAATGCACAGCCTATTTTGAATACCATCTCAATGGATTCGGTAGTTTATTTCACTTCGAATACATCCGTATTGCGTTTTAATCCGACTTCTACAATTTCTAATAATAAAGAATCTGCTATTCGTTTCCGTTATTATAAAGCAGCTACTTATGCCAGGCAAAAAGGATTCCAATTATACAAAGGAACTGTTGAACCTGTTACAACAAAGATGGATACCATTAGTGTAACGGAAGCTCGTGCTCGCATTGATGCTGGCAAATTAGGTGCTTGTTATGTCTATGGTGTTGTAGCAACAACTCCTTCTGATCCCGGTTCTTACAAAAACACCATCTTCTGGATGACGGATATTAAAAATCCAAATGATTCATTAGAGGGTTATAAAATCTCCGGATTGAATGGCGCCGATATATTGACGATTAAGGATATCCCCTTCGGCTTGGGTGATACAATTATGATTTTTGCAAACAATCTGGCTCTATACAACTCATCTATCTACGAGACATCTTCCGGCTATTTTGCAGCTATGCTTGGCAAAACCAACATGCAAGATGTTTCTGCCAATTACCCATACGGTTTGGGTGCTTTGTACCAAGGTGAAGAAAGTGGCAAGCACAAATGGGATATAGCTATCCAAGTGAGCGAAACAGATAACAAGGGTGTCGTATTTGCTATTAAGAATAACGATAACCATGGTATTGCAGGCAACTATTCGCTTGCTGAAAATTCCACTTATAATGCCGATGGTACTCCGGTGGCTATCTCCGGCTCTGTTAAGATTAAATATGCAAGTACATCCGCAACGGGATACAATATGTACGAAGTCGTTTCTACGTTCAAGGCAGGTAACAATATGTATCGTATCGAAGGCACATATGAACTGCCGGGTTGGAAGGCTGATTTGTCTGACAATATCTCTCTCGAAAACGATGTTCCATTCACTCCAACTTCGGGTGCCGAAATCACATGTGCTCAGGCCAAAGAGTTTGCACTCAGTCTTGAATCAGGCGCTACATCTGATATTGAAGTTACCGTAATCGGCTATGCTACCTCGCTGTTGGATGCTCAATCCAATGCTACGCAACAATCGTTCTGGATGGACGATGAGAAAGGAACCAATAAAACCTTTGAGGCTTTCTATTGCGACCTGCCTGTTGGCAAAAAAGTGGTAGTGGGTACCAAGGTGGCTGTTACCGGTAAAGTGTCTAATTACAACGGCACAACCGCTGAAATTAAAAATGGTAAGATTCGCGTCATTGAGGGTGGTGAGGATGTAAAACGTACTGCTGTCATTGAAGAAATTCCCGCCGGTGCTATCTCAGTAGCAAAAGCTATGGAAATCGGTAATGCTTTGACCGCTGAAGTTGGCAAGACTGCTACCACCACAGATAATTATATTGTGGTAGGCTATGTGGCTAAGGTGAGTTACGCCATGAAGAATGATACTGCTACTTGGTTTATGACGGACGAGCAGGGTGCTACCATTGGCGATTTGCAGGCTTATAAA
>JAGHSR010000086.1 GCA_018065765.1 Candidatus Colicola coprequi | reverse complement strand
CCCCAGGAACTTATCAAACTCAATTACCGCGATGGTGATACACTATTCGTATCCATACACAACCTGCATCGCATCAGCAAATACAAAGGACGCGAAGGCAGTGTGCCCACTATATCCAAAATAGGCAGTAGTGCTTGGCAACGTTTAAAGGAGCGCACCAAGGACAAAGTGAAAGACATCGCGCGCGACCTTATCAAATTATACGCAACGCGCAAGCAGCAAAAAGGATTTGCATACACACCGGATGGGTACATGCAACACGAACTGGAGGCAAGTTTTCTTTATGAAGACACACCGGATCAAGCCAAAGCTACCATAGACATCAAGCATGATATGGAAAGCCCTATGCCTATGGACAGGCTCATTTGCGGTGATGTCGGATTCGGCAAAACAGAATTGGCCATGCGCGCTGCCTTCAAAGCTGCCACAGATGGCAAACAGGTGGCAGTATTGGTTCCCACCACGGTGCTTGCCTTGCAGCACTATAACACATTCAAGGAGCGATTTAAGAATTTCCCTGTTCGCGTAGAGTATCTAAGTCGTGGCAAGACAGCCAAAGAGACAACTGCCATCGTTGAGGATTTGGAAGCCGGTAAGATAGATATTTTGATAGGTACACACAAATTAGTCGGCAAATCGGTCAAATGGCACGATTTAGGTCTTTTGATTATAGATGAGGAGCAGAAATTTGGTGTCGCTGTCAAAGAGAAACTCAAAACGCTGCGAGCCAACGTGGATGTACTGACATTGACGGCAACGCCTATACCAAGAACATTGCAGTTCTCGCTACTCGGTGCTCGCGATTTGAGTGTTATGACTACCGCTCCTCAAAACCGCTATCCCGTACAAACAGAAGTGATAACGCCTGATGATGAAGATATTATCAAGGAAGCTATTGATATTGAGTTGGAGCGTAATGGTCAAGTGTTTGTGGTGTGCAACCGCATTGAGATGTTGGAACGCATAGAACATCGCATACACAAACTAAGTCCCGAAGCTCGTATCGTTACGGCTCATGGGCAGATGCCAACCGATGAGATGGAGCAACGATTGGAAGATTTCATCAATTACGACTATGACATTTTGATTTCAACAACCATCATTGAGAGCGGTGTGGATATACCCAACGTCAACACTATGATTATTTTTGCTGCGCAGCACTACGGACTGAGCGATTTGCACCAGTTGCGAGGTCGCGTGGGACGAAGCAATCGAAAAGCTTATTGTTACTTAGTAGCCCCTGAACGTGAGTTGCTCAACGATGACGCACGCCGCAGATTGGATGCCATATCCACATTTGCAGAACTGGGAGCAGGATTCAATCTGGCTATGCAAGACCTGGATATTCGCGGTGCCGGCAATCTATTAGGTTCTGAGCAAAGCGGCTTCATCGCTGATTTAGGATATGAGACCTATCAACGTGTGCTGAACGAGGCTGTTGAGGAACTCAAAGATGAAATGCTATTTGACAATGATAGCGAGCAGGAGGAAGACAAAAAACCGAATATCAAAGGGCGATATGCAAGCAAGAATTGGTGCTCGGATAGTCAATTGGAGAGTGACTTACCACTCAGTTTCCCATCCGATTACATAGAGAATATTTCCGAACGAATTACTTTGTACAGAGAGTTGGATTCACTTCGCGACGAAGAGGAATTGACCAATTATCAAAAACGTTTGGTAGATCGATTTGGCAAGATGCCGGAAGAGGCAGAAGAACTGCTAAATGTAGTTCGCCTAAGATGGATTTGTTGCCGCATGGGCATAGAAAAAGCATCGCTCAAAGGAGAACGTATGACTCTATATTTCACCACGACCAATCCCGCATACTGGCAGAGCGAGTTATTCGGCAAAATCATCCAATATGTCTATACTCGTGGCGAACGTTGTCGGATGGCAGAACAAGTGGATAAACAAGGCAAACCTACAGGAAAACGTTATGCCACCATCATGCAAGTCAAAACCATACAAGGCGCCATACATCTACTCAGAAAAATTGAAACAATGTAAGAAAAAAAACTTTTATTTGTTCATACAACAAAAAAGCAGTACCTTTGTCGCAGCTTTGATAAGGAGTAACCACAAGTA
>JAGHSR010000170.1 GCA_018065765.1 Candidatus Colicola coprequi | reverse complement strand
ATCCAACAAGTCTATCGCGACAAGGGTGCTATGTACGAGAATATACTCGTTCCAATTACTGATGGCAAAAAAGTGTATAACATCGCTGTCAACCTGCAACGCGCTTCCGAATCCGAGTGCAAGGAACTGGTTAAGGAGTTCGAAAAACGCATGTTGCTCTATGTTATCGATGACGAATGGAAAGAGCACCTTCGCCAATTGGATGACCTCAAGCAGAGCGTACAAAACGCTTCGTACGAGCAGAAAGATCCGTTGCTGATTTATAAACTGGAGTCCTTCAATATCTTCCGCCAAATGCTCGATAGTCTCAACCGTCGTGCTATTGCTATCCTGCTACGCGGACAGATTCCGCAACAGCAACCTCAGAACGTACAACAGGCTCAGCAACAGCAACGTATGGATATGAGCCGTTATCGTGCGCAAAAAGATGCCGTTCAGCGTGCTGCTCAGGCATCGGGTATGGCCGCAGCCGCCAACCGCGACACCCGCGAAATGCAACGCCCAGAACCTATCCGTGTGGACAAAAAACCGCGTCCTAACGACCCATGCCCATGTGGTAGCGGCAAGAAATACAAACAATGCCACGGTAAACTTGAAGCTTAAAACGAACAACTGAAAACTGACTACTATGCTATCTTTCGTTACGTGGAACGTGGATCCCATACTCATTCATTGGGGACTCAATGGGGGGATTCGCTGGTACGGACTGCTTTGGGCTTTAGGTATTTATCTGTGCTACTTGGTGCAGGTGCGTCTGTACAAAAACGAGCACTGCCCTGCCGATTGGGCAGACAAAATATTTGTTTGGATGACCTTAGGTGTTATCATAGGTGCTCGATTGGGGCACTGCTGGTTCTACGAGTGGCATTTGACGGACAACCCTATACAACTATTTGCGTGGAACATCAACTACCGCAATCCCTACATCGAACATCCTATGTGGCTGCTGCGTATCTGGGAGGGTGGACTGAGTAGCCATGGTGGCGCTTTGGGACTCATTGTCGCATCGTGGTTGTTGAACAAAAAGCACTTTTCCAAACGTCCCGAGTACCACACATCGCTGGTGTGGATTTTTGACCGATTGGTTATAGGCGTGTGCATCACTGCCACACTCATTCGCTTGGGCAATCTGATGAACTCAGAGATTTATGGTGGTCCTACCAATCTGCCATGGGGATTTATCTTCGTGCGGGACGGACAAACAGTTCCCTGCCATCCTACGCAAATCTATGAGATGCTCTATTGTATTGTCGCTTTTGTGGTAACATGGTGCATGTATTGGTATGGCAAGTGTTACCGTAGGCAAGGGCTCATCTTTGGCGTGTTCTTAGAGATTATCTTCGCCACACGTTTCTTGCTGGAGTTTATCAAATTCGATCAAGAGGCTTTTGAGGCGAACTTGTTCCTCAACATGGGGCAACTGCTCAGTATTCCATTTATCGTTTGGGGAATTTATTTGATTGTGCATGCTCTTCGTACACCTGCCACCCCCGAATTTGTTCCCCGCACGTCTGAAACCAAACATACTCAGTCCAATCTCAAACACTAACTACGCAACGTCTCACTCTCATATTAACCTGTTGTTTGTGTGCTTGTGTCACTCTTGAGGCGCAGGTTCATGCTGTTGACACGACACGAGTGGCTTCTGCCGACACGGTAGTGACCAATCTTGTCACCGACACCGTCGTGGTATTACACCCCGCTGACACCGTGGTGGTGAATATGGATGACTACAAACGTCAATCCACCGGTACTGCCAACAGCGATAACTTGCTCTTGCAGTTGATAGCGCAGCAGAGCCAAGATATACATGTGCGCGACAGTCTGCTGCGCGATAGTCTATTGGCGGATTTGATGGTTCGCGAGACGGTGTTGCAAACCGAGTTGACGCGGGTTCGCGATTCAATAACCCTGCTCCGTGCGGACGAGTTGGCTCGCATGGCATACGAGGATTCGCTGGAACATGCGCGGCAGGAAATGGACTCAATTACGCGTTTGTTGTCCCAAGCCAGTACGTATCAAGGCGTAGAAGCGCAACGCTCGCTGGTAAAAGACCCTACGGAGGATTTGGCGGATCGTCTCCGTGAGTGGAAAAACCGATTCAATCCGTGGACGAAGGAAGCGAATGTGTTGTTGCAATTCTCGCAGAACTATATCTCCCCTAACTGGTACAAGGGAGGTTCGTCGTCTTTTGCGATATTGTCCTTGCTCAAAGGAAAAATCAATTATCACAAGGATAAGTTCGTTTGGGAGAACACGGGCGAATGGCGTACCGGTGTTGCCACTTCACCGGGTGATACGTTGCGCAAGTACAATGTCTCTGAGGATTTGGTTCGTATCTACTCCAAGTTTGGCTATCAGGTGATGCCTAAATTGTATGTGTCGGCCAATGCCGAGTTCAACACAACACTGTGGAATGTGTGGAATACCAACCAGACGACTGCTAAAACGGCATTCTTTACGCCCATGAAACTTAATGTCGGTGCCGGTATAGACTACAAACCCATCAAAAACATGAGTATCGTTATCTCACCTTTGACATACCGTATGACCTATGCGTACTACGGCGACGAGAGCGGGCGCGTGGACGTGACGACCTTTGACATTGAGGCAGGCAAGCATATCAAGAACGAAGTGGGTAGCAGCCTTCAGTTGAACTGGAAATGGAAACCCTTGCGCGAAATAGCCATTGAAACGGAGTTCTACTTCTACACCAATTACCATCGGGTAGAAATAGACTGGGAAGTAGATTGCGATTTCATCATCAATCGCTTCTTGACAACTCGTCTGATGCTACATCCTCGTTTTGACTCAGCGTATATCCAGTCGGGCGATACACGAGCCAAAGTGCAGTTTAAGGAACTGCTGAGCATTGGCTTTGCCCACCGCTTTAGATAGAATTTTTTTGACAAAACTATGCATACACTTTTACTTACCGTCATTGTTGGATGTTTTTCTGTTAGTGCTAACCGTCAAGTGGAGTTCTCCCCAGGTAACTTGCAGTATCAGCCGGCTACGGGCACGTTTCGTTTTGCTGCCCATCAGCAGGATGTAGTAGGTTACAAGAACGAGAAAGTATCCCCCACCTATCGTGGTTGGATTGACCTATTCGGTTGGGCTACGTCAGGCTATGACAATCGTGCCAACGACCCTGATGTCATCTATGTACATCCTTGGGACTGGATGTGCCGTTTGGAGCACTCGGGCAATCCGCGCAACCCCTTTGGTTACGGACCATCTACCACACAAGCGGAGTGGTCGCTCATCGGAACGTCGCGTCAGTACGATTGGGGAGTGTATAATGCTATCAAGAACGGCGGTAATCAGCCTAATCAGTGGCGCACGCTGACCCATGAGGAGTGGCAGTATCTGCTTACGCAACGCAAAAACGCCTGTCGTCTGCGTATGCCGTATCGTGTGGGCAAGATAACTGGACTGCTGCTCTTGCCGGACGACTTTGAGGGGGATGCCCGTCAAATCAAGTTCTCTAAGTTGCAGAAGATGGGGGCTGTTTTTTTGCCGGCAGCGGGTACACGCTATCACTTGGCTGTTACCGAAGTAGGCACACAGGGGACATACTGGTCTGCTACAGCGGCAGGTAGTGACGCAGCCTATTTCTTGGGTATCTATCCCGACTACGTCAGCATGTCCTCTGAACTCTATGGCCGCAATGCAGGCCGTTCGGTTCGATTAGTGCGTGATGTGAAGTAAGATCTCTCTTGCAATCGCCTCTTTAGACATGAGAGGCAGACGGACTAGGTCACCTTGACGAGAGTAGATGGTGACCTTATTTGTATCTGTACCAAATCCTGCTCCTGCATCGCGCAGCGAATTGAGCACGATGTAGTCGAAGTTTTTCTTTTCCATTTTTAGGAGTGCGTTATCCTGCTCATGCTCCGTCTCCAGCGCAAACCCCACCAATACTTGTCCAGGCTGTTTCATCTTGCCCACCGTGGCAGCAATGTCGGGATTTTCCACCAATTCCAGCGTATATGCGCCATCTTGCGCTTTGCATTTTTTTATTTTCTCTTTGGCCTCCACTTTGGGTCGATAGTCCGCTACGGCAGCGCAGAGGATAGTGATGTCACTTTGTGGGAAGGCCTCCACCACACGATTGCACATCTCGATGGCAGACATTTGCCCCATTACCAGTTGCACGGTCGCGCCACGGCGTTCGCACTCTTTGGCAAGGGCTTTGCCCATCTTGCCGGTGGAGAAATTGCTGATGTAGCGCACAGGATCCATCTTCTCGATGGTGGGACCTGCAGTTATCAATACATGTTTGCCTAGCAGCGTTTTTTCTGTCAGTGCGGAAGTGACGGCTTCGGCTATCACGTCTATTTCTTGCATGCGTCCTTTGCCTGTGCTGCCGCAGGCCAAATAGCCTTCGGCGCAGTCGAGTAGGGTGATGTTGTCTTGTTGGTGGAGCAGTTGCATAGCCTCCTGCGTGGCAGGGTTGGCGTACATCTTGTCGTTCATAGCAGGTGCTATGACGATAGGCTTGCGCATGGCAGCAAAAGTGGTGGTGAGCGCATCATCGGCTATGCCGTGTGCTATCTTGCCCAATACATTGGCAGTAGCAGGTGCTATGACCATAGCGTCTGCCCAGTCGGGTAGGGAGATGTGCTCGGTGGAGTGCTCATTGATAGCGGCAAATACGTCACTATACACCTTGTGACCGCTGAGAGTTTGCAGTGTTAATTCAGTGACGAACTCCAAGGCGTTCTTGGTGCTCGTCACTTTGATTTCTGCTCCTGCTTGTTGCAGCAGGCGAATCAATTCGGGAATCTTGTAGGCTGCTATGCCACCGGATATCCCCACTACTATGTGCTTACCTGTTAACATCTTGCATTTAGCATTCGTAGGACGCAGTCCGAATGGTAGCTTTTAGGCGATTCGTAGCGTAGCGAATAGTCGCTTCAGCATTCATCTTTATTTCAGCATGTCGTCCTTGTTGCCTACGCGATAGATGAGTTGCTCATCGATGAACTCTTGCGTAGCAATGAGGGTAGATTTAGGCATTTTCTCGTAGCTGCGAGAGATTTCGATTTGTTCTTTGTTCTCAAAACTATCGTCCAGAGCGTCTTGAGGAACGGCAAAGTCAGCGAGTTTGCTATCCAGTTCACGTTTGAGAGCGTTGGATATCTGATTAGCACGTTTGCTGATGATAGCTACAGTCTCATAGACGTTGCCTACTTTTTCGGTGAGTTCATTCATGTCGCGCGTCATCGTGTTTTTGGGCGCTTTAATGCTTTTGTAATCCATTTTATTTAACGATTTTCTTAATTTCCTTGTACATTTTGTCGGCCTCTTTGATGTGCTTGCTGTCGGGGTACTCGGTCTTGAAACTATAGTACTCATCTTCAGCGTCACGAGCTCGTTCTTGTTTCTTGTTTTCGAACGAATTGACCATTTGTTGGTATTTAGCCTGCATGATTATCCAATTCAAATCCTCTTGATAGGAATTGCTGGGATAGTCTTTGAGTGCGTTTCTTGCAACGAGTTCGGCACTTAGGTAGTTATTGCCCAAATACGTGCCAAGATTGTAGTAGAGTTTGGCACTCAGCAGTTCTTTGTACGCCAGTTTGTCGTACATCTCGTTCATTTCGTTGTATGCCTGATCCACATATTGACTTTCCGGATACAACTCGATGAATTTGGCGAAGGCAGCAATGCTTCGGCGGGTGATGTCTTGATCCAAACGTGCATCGGGCGCGTCGAGATAGTAGCAGTGCCCTATTTGATACTGTGCCTCTATGCAATACCGCCCCTTGGGATAGTTGCGGATGTAGGTTTCGTAGTATGTGGCAGCGCTATTGTACGCCTTCTGTCCCAGGTAACTGCGTGCCAAGTAAATCAGCACTTCCTGTGCGCGCTCAGTGCCTTTGTAGTAGGTGCTGATATCGTCCAACAGGGTCTGCGAACGCACGTATTGCTCGCCCTCAAAATACTCGATGGCTTTTTGATACTTAAAGTCCGGATCCTTGGACTTGAGCACTTGTTGGTAGGAACTGCATGCGTCAAGCATGAATACTATAAGCACCAAAAGACTGAATATGTAAATTCCCTTTTTCGTCATTTTACGAATTAGCCTGCAAAAGTAATGCTTTTTTTTGAAATGTGCAAGTGAAAACAGATTTTTTTTGTGCAGAAGGATGTTTTACTAAAAAATGTACTAAAAAATCTGCGCTAACTGTGTCGCTCAGAATAACTGTCTGCCAAGTGTCGGTCAAGGGTCGGTCAAGTGTCGGTCAAGTGTCGGTCGACCGTCGGGAAAACAAGCGGAAAGGAAGGTTCTATGATTTACTATATAAACTACAAGGCAACTATACACATAAGGCAACAATATAAACTGCAAGACAACTGGTGGGGGCAATGAAAATGGTCAAATGAGACAAAAAAAAGACCGCGCAGCGGTCTTTGTGGTACCTCTTGGAGTTGAACCAAGGACACATGGATTTTCAGTCCATTGCTCTACCACCTGAGCTAAGGTACCATTGTTTTCGATGTGTTTCTCTCGAAAGCGGGTGCAAAGGTACTACATTTTTTGGAATTACCAAAATTATTTTTGTTTTTTTTGATTTTTTTTGTAATTTTGTCGCTCGTTAGCTGTTTTCTGATATAGGAGAGGGGGAGTTTGGAGTTTAGAAAGCCCCCCGACCCCCTGAAGGGGGAGAGAGAATAGAGTGTAAAGCTTAGAGATTAGAGTTTAGAGTTCTTATTTCGGCTTCGCCTCAAACGATTTGCGGCAAGCCGCTATATGGTTGAAAAAAGTTTAGAGTTATGGAACTTAGAATAATTGCTTACGCGCAAAACGGATTTGCCGATAAGTTTGGTATCCCTCGCCAAAGCCGAGAAGAAAGCACAATCCAAACACGAATCGTCTTTACGGATGAATTTCGCAACAGCGAAGCACTGCGAGGAATAGATGCCTATAGTCACCTATGGTTGATTTGGGGGGCCGACAAAGTTACAACATGCCCCACAAACCAAAAGTCGGATACGAAACTGAGTTGGTCGCCAACCGTGAGACCACCCCGATTGGGAGGAAATAAGCGCATGGGGGTTTTTGCTACACGCAGTCCCTTTCGTCCTAATCCAATTGGACTGACCAGCGTTAAACTGATAGGAGTGGAGCAGGGAGATTTAATCGTGACCGGTGCTGACCTGATGAACGGAACACCTATCTATGATATCAAGCCCTATCTGAGTTTCTCGGACAGTCACCCTGATGCCATCAACGGTTTTGCTGAAGAAACGAAAGACTATCAACTGCAAGTGGTGTGGGAAACGGACGATGTGGAGCCTAAACT
>JAGHSR010000037.1 GCA_018065765.1 Candidatus Colicola coprequi | reverse complement strand
GTGCGGACAGGTATTGGTTGTAGTAGAGATCAACCAGCGTTGAGTCTTTGGAGAATCGGCGACAATACTCATCAAAGGCAGCATTACTGAGTTCTATCTCCTGCATCTTGTCGCGGTAAATGTCTATCATGTTCCACAGGGCAGAGGCTATTTGCCGGTTGGACGATTCAAAGTCCGCATCGGTGCGCGGTATCTGTTGCAGGTAGAAATTCGGGTCATGTGGGTCGGATGAACCGGATGGCTTGGGCATCGCACCCACACTGTCGTTGGGCAACGAACCGATACTGTCACCCGTGTTGATGTTTGTATCGCCTTCGTTCTCATCCATGTCGCCAGTGCCACTTCCGTTCTCGTCCATGAACGACGAAGTAGTGGTTTTGGTGCGTCTGCGCCAGTTATCTTCCAACGGACGTGTTCCCCATTTTTGCGTGAAAGTTTGTTTGCCGTTGCGGAGCAACTGCTCGTTGTAGAAGTACCAACTATTATCACCCGTCGAACCGCCAAGCATACCTTGCGTATTGACGCTACGTGGACCGCTTCTCTCTGCCAACTCGGCATCGCGGGCGTCTTGCATGGCTTTGAGCGAATCGTTTTTCTCTTTTTCTATCAGATCTTCTATTATCTTATCCACGATTGCCCTCTGCTCCTCTTCGCTTAAGGAACTTAGGTACTGTAGCGAGTCTTGCAGTTGCACTGTTTTGACCTCTACCACCAATTCGTCCAATACTTCGGAACGTTTTTTGACGCGAGCGTACTCGGGGTGCTCGGTGGTGATGATTTGCACGGCTTCTTGGTAGCACGGCAGTGCGTTGACAAAGTCTTTTCGTTCGTAGTATATATCCCCGGCAGTCAATAGCACGGCTGCCTTGTTGATTCCGTTCTTGGTGCTGCCTGCTATAGCGTCTTCGTAGCAACGCAATGCGCTGATTGTATCGCGATTATAGAGGTAGATGTTCCCCATCGTACCATAAATCTGGTCTAATTGGTCGCGGTACTTGTACAGTTTAGCCATGCGCCTGAGTTGCTTCATGGTTTTGAGTGTGTCACCATCCAGTTCGGCAATGCGCAGACGAGTGTTAAAGTCCATTTCGTTCTCAGGGTGCATCTTCAGCACACGCTTGTATGCGGCTTTGGCAGGACCCGATTGGTGGTCTAATTGGTAGAGCTGACCTAATACGAACTCAAAGCGTGGACGATATAGTTTCTTCTGTTCGTTCTGTCGTGCTATCTTAACAAACGGAATAGCCTCTTTCAGGTGCCCGCCTTTGAGCAATACATCAGCACTGGCAGCAGCAAATTGAGCTTGGTTCTTGCGTTTCAAGTGATCTATATTCACGCGTTCCAATATGTCTTCGGCTTCATATTGCCAACCCATTTCGGCATACGCGCGAGCTATCCATAGAGAGCACTGAGCTTTCACATCGTTGTCGTTGTCGTAGAGACGCTGTACATAGTTGAACGTCCCGATGCTCCCTAAAAAATCACCCTTGTGAAACTCGGCTTGACCCAACATAAGCCAAGCGTGGTACATTTGTTTGTTAAACTCTTTGGACTGCAACCAATTTTGATAGGCAGGATCGCTGCGGCGTTTGGGGTCAATCTTTTTGGGTTTGACATGGATAGAGTGAAGTTTGATACACTTGCGACATTTCTCTATGGCCTGGTCCATGCTGCTGACGGATGCCTCGGCGGCTTTGTGGTTGCTGACCGGATACAGATTGAGTACACGGGTGTAATCATCTTCGTTGGCTTTGTCTATGGCTTTCAGTCCCTCTACCATGGAAATACGACCATTGAAGTAAATGTTGTGGTAGGTTTTCATTTCATGAAACGACCTACTTGCCCCCGTGTTCTTCTGTGTCGAGCAGGCACAGAGTCCGAGAATAACGAACAATATGTATAATTTCCCTTTCACTTTGTTGTCAAGCCTTTAACATGACTGGGCGCTGCCACAAACTCTTTTAGATAGAACGGTTCGTAGTAGGCGATACGATCAACTCGATTCGCTCTCTCTGCCAAGCTCCCCATGTACTGTGCCTCGGGTACAATATCTTCTATCAAGTGTAGCCTCTCGCTATGCAATACCTCTTGACATTTCTCGGCTCCGTCACCGGCATAATAGACCTCTTGGCCTGTTTCTACCAACCATTGGGAGTCCTCTACCACACGAGCCTCGATGGGTTTAATCATTTCCAGTTGGTCATTGTACAGAGCGGTGTAAACCTCCATGCGCCGCGCGTCTATCATAGGGCAGAGTAGAGCACCTTGGGGCGCTTTGTCTCTCATGACGGCTGCTATCACAAGGGTAGTGTCGATGGGGATGAGTGGAATGTTCATTCCGTAGCAAAGCCCTTTAGCCATGCTGGTACCTATGCGCAGACCTGTGTAACTACCGGGACCACCGGATAGCGCAATAGCATCTATCTGGAGTCGTTGCTCGCGTGCGTACGCAAGCAAATCTTCTATGTACTCAGGCAGCATAACCGCGTGGTTAGCACTCTCGCGATGAATGAACTGCTTGTATATAGTCGTTCCATCGCTCAAGGCGGCAGAACATACTTTGGTACTTGTTTCTATGGATAGTATGACCATTTTTGACTTTCGGCTTTCGACTTTTGACTTTCGACACTTCTACAATTTGCCCGCAAAATTACTACAAATTTATCAAATGGGCAAGCGTAGGCAGATTTTTTTTGCGCAAAGGGGATTTTTCTCTCCTGCATTAGGGACTTTGGCGCTGCGCCTTTCTCGACACTCTCTCGACACTCTCTCGACACTCTCTCGACACTTGACCGACACTTGACACTCCTTTTT
>JAGHSR010000139.1 GCA_018065765.1 Candidatus Colicola coprequi | reverse complement strand
TTTATCACATTATCAGCTAAGCTATGAAGAGCGGAGATTCCAACCAAGATAAGATGCAGAAAATCAGGAGTAGAATTAGTCCATAGCAGTCTTTCATTTTTATAAGAGAATGAGCCATCGCTACATACAACAAGATGGCGAATATAAATGCTATAAGACCACCATATAAAACGACCGATATACAAACATTATGGCAAATTGCTCAACCAAGGCGATCCGCCCTATCAAGCTTCGTTATACAACCACACAGACATCTTCTTTTATCTCGTTCGTCGCAGTTTCGTAAAGTGTTATGCCAGCTGGTCGTTCCTTGTGACGAATAGCGGAACCTCAGCCATCAGCCGCAGCTGTGTCGTCAATTTAACTTAGACGGGGTGAAGGACAAACAGAAGAAACAGATTCGCACCCTTTCGTGGAGGTAGGCAAAATGCTTGCCAACACAAGCAACGTACATATATAAACCACTCCTTCCATCGAAGAGAAAAGGCTATCTGTTAACATATTCAAACCAAAAATCAAAGCAAGGTAAAGGACAAAGTTCCTTTGCCTTGTTCTTTTAGGATAGCACATAGGGAGACAAATCCAATAGGCAATGAATAGAAACATCGCTACAATGCCTAATTCCATGCAAACAAGTAGATATTGGTTATGCGCGTGAAAATGGTCGAACATTCCTTTATCCCAATTGTTTTGCTCATACTTATCATACAAATACTTCTCCGCCTGACGAACACCTAACCCATGCCCGATATAGTCTTTCGGCGATTGCAGAGCATAATACCAAATCAAAGCACGAGGATTATGAGTATTTACTTCACCCATATGTTGCTCGGGATGTATAACTTGTTCAATAGTTATGTCTTGCATTCTTGGATGCCAATGCCATATAGCCACACAACCAACCAAAACACAAAATCCAATCCCAACACTCATCCAAAAGTGGTGTCGTTTTGGTATTTGACGAATGCCAAATACTGCTGCCAAAACAATTAAAGTGAAAAGACTTGCTCTTGAACCTGTAGCTATAATGGCAAGTAGCATAATTGCGCAACCTAAAACAAGATAAATACTTCCTTCTATCTTCCCCCAACGTTTCCAACAATCTTCACGAAGTATGATGAGTAGAATAATCGCTACCGTCAAAATAGTGCAATAGAAGAAACGATGCTTGATATTAGACAAAAAACAATCAAACCATACTAAATGAAAAGTAGTAAAAGAGTCTTGACAATAATAATCCAATACCGGACGGTGATTGATGGCTCCAAAGAGGGTGAACCCATAAAAAAAACAAGATAGTATAGAACCTATTACCACAGCCTTGGCTGCTTGCTTCCATTGGTATTGTTCATTGACACCAAAAGCCAAGATTAGGGGTAAAATGAGTAACGAGGCGTGACAATCACGGAAATGTCCTCCCCAGAGGATAGACACACACTCCCATAATACCCAAGCAGCCAACCCTAAGCTCGGGATAAGCGCCTTCCAATCACAGAAATTCTCCTTTTTAGTAAAACGCAACTCCAACAACCAACTAACCGCCCATACTATCAATATTATATGTCCAAACTTACGAGGCAGAGGCAACGATGCCATTAAAACGAGAAAAAAGATATAGTTTATTCTTTTGACTACGGATAAGTAACGTTCCATACTTTTATAAATTTGTTATTGATTGTTTGACATGTTTCTTCCAACGATGTGTAATGGCATAATTTATACTAGCTTGCACATCTAATCCCATCATTTCCGCATAAGCCGTAGCGATAATAGTCAACGCTTCGCGGTCTATGTTAAGTCGCTCTAACTGTTTTAGCAGATGATGACGATGGCAGCCAACCGAGCACATTCGATTAAGGTCTATCACTTCCACCTTACTGCCATCCTCATTGAATAATATATTTCCTCCCGAATAATCTTTATGCCATAGCCCTCTTTGGTGCATCTGAGCAGTGAAGCGACCTATTGCTTGCAGTATCTCCACGCGATGCGGAAAGTCGGGATGACCTATCAATTCGTTAAACGTGTGCTTGCATTCGGACAATCGACTCACATACCAACTCTGATGTATAAACAATCCCCAAAACCGTATTTCCCGATAAGCCACCGGAGCGGGTGTAAGAGGACCTAATCGCAAGGCGTGCGAATAACTTCTTTTCGCTTTAGACGAGGCGAAACAATACGCTATCTGTCGTCCAATGGAGGGCACTGCAAATTGTTTGATGACATAATCTTGATAAACCCGCAACGTGTTGCGTTTTTGGTAGATAGTCGTACCCTGTTCCCAGTCTTCGAAATCGCCCACTTGTCTATCTATACTAAAGGTGTTAAGGAAACGAGACCACGAACGATGGTAATGCAATCGCCCACCCAGATATTTTTGTAGGTACGTCGGATGACGACGATTGATAGCATCTACGATGACCCGTTTCTGCTGTTTGGCTTTGCGACGACGACTTTGGGGAAGAACGCGATAATATAAACCTTCTATGGGCAAAAGAACATACTCGCCTCCCAACTCAAACATACTCAGCCAAAAATCCCAATCCTCGCGGTAGATATCTTCTTCGCAAAACCCGCCGCAGCGTTCCCAATCGGACTTACGAAAGAGCGACGTGATAGGAATCATGTTCTTTCGTGCCAATAGCGCATGGCTAAAGGATGGCAAATTCCAAGGTTTATCCACCAATCCAAACATCCGCGCACGACACCCAACAACCCGAACTTGCTCGTGTCCATCAATAGCCTCTACCGCCAAACGGATATAATCACTACTAATCTTATCGTCCGCATCCACGGGAAGGATATACTCTCCTTGTGCGTGAGCAATAGCATGATTACGGGCAGCACTAACGCCTTGATTGACTTGCGTAAAGACCTTGCATTGATTATGCTCCTTCCCATAGGCTTGGGCAATAGCTAAACTATCGTCATTACTGCCATCATCTTGAATGATAACCTCTATCGACGCATAATCCGACGCTACAATACTATCCAATGTCTCTCTCAAATATGGAGAGGCATTATAGACGGGTACTATAACACTGACAAGAGGGTTCATATGCGATCCAAGTGTTGGGTTAATTTACGCCAATAGTAGCGAAATGGATGTTCATATTTGAGTTGTTTCCACGGTCGCGAAGCGTGCGGACGGTGGATAACCGACGAATCCATTCGGAGCAGATGACGAAAGCCTTTTTTAAGAGACAGATGCGACAAGGTGACATCATACCAATTCTTTTTCTCGTCTAAGACCTGTTCGAAGTCAATGGCTTGCAGTAGTTCTTCGGTCAATAAGGTGCAGCAGAAACTGAACCTTTTTTTGGTATCAATGACTTCTTTGCGCCAATCCTTAGCGTACTCGTATGGGAAGTTCACGTCTCCCGCCTCGTTCTCTGTTACACTCGCTACCATACCAATTTGCGGTGCTACTAAAGCCTGCAAATCGGCTATCGTCTGTGGTTTCACCTCCACATCACTCTCAATGATGATGAGCGACTTATGATTCGCTAACGCTCGCTCACGAGCATCTATCAACACCGTACGATAATTGGGAGACGAATGATCGGTCAAGTCCGATAAATGGATGAGCGAGAAAGAGAGTTCCTCCGAGAGTTGTCTCAAGTGCTCACAGTTCTCAGGCGTAGAATAATCGTCATAAACAGTCAACGTATGTCCACTATTCACAATCGCCCTTATCGAACGCTCTGCCGATGCAACCGCATCTTTCACCGGCATAACTATATAGGATTCTTCAATCTTCATTCTTCAATCCTCGTCTTCTTCTTTAATTCGAAGTCTCGTCCGAGGTAGTTTTTTCTCACCGTCGGGTTGGCAGCCAACTCTTCGGGTGTGCCGTGGAAGAGGATACGTCCCTCGAACAGCAGATAAGCGCGGTCGGTAATCATCAAGGTCTCGTCCACATTGTGATCTGTAATCAGAATGCCGATATTTTTGTCTTTGAGTCGCCATACCACATCCTGTATCTCCTGCACGGCAATCGGATCTACACCGGCAAAAGGTTCATCCAACATCACAAACTTAGGTTCGATAGCCAAACAGCGTGCAATTTCCGTACGACGACGTTCTCCACCGGAAAGACGGTCACCCAAGTTATGGCGTACATGATTGAGGTTGAACTCACGAATCAGTTGTTCCAATTTTTCCTCTTGGTATTCATGGGAGAAATCAGTCATCTCCAGCACAGAACGGATATTATCTTCCACACTCAATTTGCGAAAAACAGAAGCCTCCTGTGGCAGATAACCTATGCCCATCTTAGCACGGTGATACATAGGATAAGAGGTGATGTCCTCATCGTTGAGGAAGATCTTGCCGTTATTCGCAGTCACCAAACCCGTTGTCATGTAGAAAGTAGTCGTTTTTCCGGCACCATTTGGCCCCAACAAGCCCACTATCTCGCCTTGTTGCAGTTGTATGCTCACATCGTTGACAACGGTGCGTTTGCCATAGCGTTTTATCAGATGTTCTGTTCTCAGTTGATCCATACGCAAACAGGGCAGTGGTCAGAGTGCACTGCCTCACTCATTATGGTTGCGTTATACAGTTTATTTTGCAAAGGTTCACTCACCCAATGGTAATCAATACGCCACCCTGCGTTGTGTGCACGAGCGCCCGCACGATAACTCCACCACGAGTACTTTTTGGGACTTTGGTCAAACTCGCGAAACGAATCCACCAGTCCTGTCTGTTGCCAGCGGTCCATCCACTCACGTTCCTCCGGCAGGAAACCGCTGACACCTATTTGCCGTTCGGGATGATTGATATCCATGGGCTTGTGACAGATATTGAAGTCTCCGCAAATGACCACATTGGGACGGGTCTTGCGCAGCTCTTGCTGCCAAAGAATAAAATCCTCCAAAAACTCCATCTTAAAGTCCTGACGTACATCGCCTGTCGTTCCCGAAGGAACATAGACACAGACCACTGTCAAGTTCCCGAAATCGGCACGAAGGACACGCCCCTCTTGATCGTATCGCTCTATTCCCATTCCTGCATGTACATAATCAGCCGCCTCGCGCGAAAAAATGCACACTCCCGAGTATCCTTTTTTTTGTGCAGAGAAGACATAACTATGGTATCCCAACTCCTGCATGGCCATGGTGTCAATTTGTTCGGGTTGGGCTTTGGATTCTTGTATACAAAACACATCAGGTTGCTCCTCGCGTAACCAATCAAACAGCCCTTTGGAGATAGCTGAACGAATACCATTGACGTTGTAAGAAATGATTTTCATTAGAGTCGTGTGCCTAAAAGATTGTATCGTATGCCATCGCGCAGAATAGTTATTTGGCCATTGTAGATAGATTTATGCGCTGTGGATGAATGACCGACAGGAGCTTGCAAGTCGGTTGCAACGTCACCTACTGTGAACGTAATCACACCACCCGTTTCGCGGATGTTATTAATGGGGTATCCTGTCACGCCGTTGAACGAGGTGGCTCCGGAGGGAAATGCGTCTTTTAATTTACCAAACCAACCATTCTGGCCATTGTTCTCATCGTACTCCGGTGCCTTGCCATCAGCTTCTATGATGTCCACACACATGTTCTTTTCGGAATTGTTTACAGCATTGTCATACCACTTGTTGTAAGAGTATGTTATCTTCGTTATCAGCATTCCGTGCCCCGGTACATATTCGTCCCATCCTTTCTGCTGCCGATTTTCCAAAACCCAGAAAGTATTTGGATTGGGATCGTTGCCTATCAAGTTATGTTGACCGGTTGTGGTCAGCAATAGTACCTCTTTCGATGAATTGAGTTCGTTGAGCACCACGTTTTCGCTATCGCTCAGTACGCGAGGGGTCACCCAGCCAAGGAAGAAACGCTCGTAACCCGAATAAGCCGGAGGTGTATTGCCCTCGTTGTTGTAAGGACCATAGTCCATCACATCCCATTCTCCGGAAGTCTTCCACAAACCATTCCCTGTCGTCTCGTATATATCCGGCAGACCAAGCACATGACTGAATTCGTGGCAAAAAGTAGCTACACCGTCGTGTACACCTGATGAAGAATTCATCTCATTGCTGCATGCGTACGTGTTGATAGTTTTGCCATTGAGTTTGAGTGATACTCCTGCATCTTTCAGTCCCCAACTATGTGGCCAAATACTCTCTTCGGGACCGCCATCTGCTTCACCCTCACCGGCATAGAGAATATATACAAAATCTACTTCACCATCATGGTCGTTGTCGTAAATAGAGAAATCTACTCCCTGCTTAGCAGCCTCTTCACAGGCTTCTTTTATCATCACTTCAGCATGTTTATCTGCGTCATTCTGGTTCTCACCATAATATCTCCTATTTTGCGAAATGGTCACAGGACCTATCACATGAAAACGCGGATTGTATTGTCCGTAACTCATATCATAAAAGTACTGTCGCGCCGAACCCTGACTATTCACCTCACCGGTATAGTGACGACGATTAAAGATATAGTCGTAGGTATAATGGCGGGTGTAGTTCAGCCCCGTGTACATAGAGTCTATTTCAGCTTTGGTGGTCTCAAATTGAATATCCTTAAAATTGACCAAAATAATTAGTCCTTCCTTAGCAAGATTGGTTGGAAAAGCCCTTTGGGTCATTCGCTTTAGTTGCGAAATCCGCATGGGAGAATTTTCTCGACGAACAATAATCTGATTATCGCTCAGGGACGGAATTACTACATAATTCCCCTCTGGTGTACGCCTAATCCACTCGCCCCGCTCGTTGGTCAACCAGTGAAAATGTTCGTCACCATGCTGGTAAACAGTTATTTCCTGTCCGCATGCTTGTTGAACTTGTTTGCCACCCCGACGAGCAGGCATAGCACTAACTATCATACTGCTCAAAATAATCACTATCAATGCAACGTGTCTGTTCATATATTGTCAATCACAAATTACAAATAAAAAATTATAAATTACAAATCTTTCTTTATCCCTTTGCGTCTTAGGTAATTCTTCTCTTCGTCTGTACGCAGATGTTCATCGTGTGCTACGTAGCGGCTGGACTTGACAAAGCCAAAGAACTTACGTGCATAGCATAGCACTCCTTTTTTATTTTCTCGAACCTGCCAGCCATCTATTGTGATGGTGTAATGTTTCCGTTCGTCACCACGAAGGTAGATGTGTAGCGTGTCACCCGTAGGTTGTACACGTTCAATAACACCTCTGTATGCGGGTACTCGTTGGGGTGCTTGCGGGCGTGACTGCGCTTGGGCACTCACTACCATCCCCAATCCAATAATTATCATCCAAAATACTTGTTTCATATTCTCTTAATTTTTTTAAACAATTCACTGGCAAACACAAAATCGTTAAGCGCCTCGTTGTCTGCAGTGAATATATCTTCGCGGCTGCCTTGCCACTCCTTGACACCATTTTTCAGAAAGACAATATTGTCGCCTATCTCCATGATAGAGTTCATATCGTGGCTATTAACTATGGTGCAGATGTTATATTCGCGGGTAATATCTTGTATCAGTTGGTCTATTACGAGACTTGTTTTGGGGTCAAGCCCCGAGTTCGGTTCATCGCAGAATAGGTACTTGGGGTTCATAGCGATGGCACGGGCGATGGCTACACGCTTTTGCATACCGCCACTAATCTCGCTGGGCATGAGGGCAAACGCGCGCTCCGGCATATTGACGCGTTTTAGACAAAAGCGCGCACGATCCACCATCTCGTCGTAGGTCATGTCAGAAAACATCTCCAAAGGAAACATCACATTTTCTTCCACACTTAAACTATCAAATAGAGCTGCCCCTTGAAACAACATTCCCACTTCGCGGTGCAACATACGTATCTGCTGTTCAGTGGCATAAGTTATATCTATCGTTGATGAACTATTCGAGTTGATTTTACGATCGAAAATTATCTGTCCACTATCCACCTTATGCAGACCGATTAGACTTTTCATCAGCACCGTTTTGCCCGAACCGGACTGACCGATAATCATATTGACCTGTCCGTCCATGAAGTCCGTGGATATTTTGCGGAGCACCGGCGTCCCATCGAAACTCTTAATTATGTTTCTTACTTTAATCATTATACATCAGTCCTCTTTTTCTCAATCCTTCTCATCCATCCTTTCAATGGGGGGATGAGGATTCTCCATATTCCTTATTAATTCAGCATCGAATTGGTTAGCACAACATCCATCAGCAATATGATAATACTGGAGTTAACCACGGCTTTGGT
>JAGHSR010000140.1 GCA_018065765.1 Candidatus Colicola coprequi | reverse complement strand
CATTATGGCTTACAAGATTTCAGAAGATTGTATCGCAGGCGGTACATGTAAAGACGAGTGCCCAATGGGCGCAATTAGTGAAGGTGATCGTTATAGCATCGATCCGGATATGTGCACGGAGTGCGGAACCTGTGCGGACGCATGCCCAAGTGGTGCTATCTCCAAATAAATTCACGTACAAACATCCATGCCGCACACCTGAGAGCATCATCGCCCCCATGTGTGCGGCATCCTAAACCTACCCGCATGTTCGAACAGAACATTTATTTTCTTGGTATAGGGGGCATTGGTATGAGTGCCCTCGCTCGTTATTTTCACAACAACGGCATCCGTGTTGCCGGTTACGACCGTACTCGCTCCGCAATCACCGATGCGTTGCAACAAGACGGAATATCCATCGTTTACGACGACAATATCAGCGAAGATTATCTGCTTCAACTGCAAGACCGTTTTCCGGTAGAATCAACCTTAGTCGTTCGCACACCTGCCGTGCCGGACGACCAATCTATATACACCTATTTCAGAGAGCACGACTATCGCGTACGCAAACGCGCGGAAGTGTTAGGACTGGTAACGCAACACAAACGTGCACTCTGTGTGGCAGGCACTCACGGCAAAACAACTACAAGTACCATCTTAGCACATATCTTGTACGGCTCCCATTTGGGCTGCAACGCTTTTTTAGGTGGCATTTCCTGCAACTACCTCTCCAACCTGCTCATCCGTCCCGATAGCGACTTAGCCGTAATAGAGGCAGACGAGTTTGATCGCAGTTTTTGGCATCTGACTCCGGCTATGACTGTCATCACAGCCATTGACCCCGACCACCTGGACATCTACGGTACCCCCGAAGCCTATCAAGAGGGGTTTGACGTCTATGCAAACAAAGTGCAGGAAGCCATTGTCCTCAAAAAAGGGTATCACCTCCACCATCCGTCTGCCAAGGTGTACACCTACTCGGCTTCCGAACAAGCAGACTTCTACGCAGACAACATCCTCGTTGAGGATGGGCATTTATATTTTGACTTACATCTACCCGACGGCGCGACACCTTTGTCCAAGTTGGAATTGGGCGTTCCTGTTTGGGTCAACATAGAGAATAGTGTAGCCGCAGCGGCTTTGGCTTGGCTCAACGGAGCCGGCGAGAAAGAGATACGCCACGGACTGGCAACCTATGCGGGGGTGCAGCGCAGATTCAATATCCATGTTAACAACCCCCAAGTAGCCTATGTGGACGACTACGCACATCATCCTACCGAACTGAAAAACTCCATCGAGTCGGTACGCAAGTTGTTTCCGCACCGATACGTTATTGGTGTTTTTCAACCTCATTTATTTACGCGCACGCGAGACTTCGCGGACGAGTTTGCCGCTGTTCTCAGTACGGTGGACGAATTGGTATTGCTGCCTATTTATCCGGCCCGCGAGCAACCCATACAGGGGGTCTCGTCCCAAATGCTACTCAGTCGCACCACCTGCCCAAACAAACATTTAGTTCAGAAAAACGACTTGGTCGCACTCATCCATGACCTAGTTGCCAACCATCCATCCTCTGTTGTCCTGTCCCTAGGAGCGGGCGACATAGACAGATTGGTGCCCACCATCAAACAAAACTTACTGCAACGATGAAACGCCTGATTATCCGCATACTCACCCTCACCGCCGCTGTGGTAGCCTGTATCTATCTACTGGGCGTTGTCGTGTGGGGCTCGCACCGGCACAACGATAGGACTGTGCAGCAGGTAACCGTCTGCATAGAGGATATTCAAGATAGACAATTCGTCTCAGAGCAAGACCTTGTATCTCTTCTTCGACGCAGAAACATTTACCCCATCGGTCACGTGATGGACAGTGTTCGTCCCCACGATATAGAGAAAGCCCTCTTGCAGCACCCGATGATTCGCACGGCGGAGTGTTACAAGTTGTCGTCTCCGTGCGTTTATATTCGCGTCACGCAACGTGTCCCCCTACTGTATGTCAAAACGGCTGCCGAGACGTATCTGATAGACACCGACCGCAAGCGCATGAATGTTCCTGACAACCTTTCGTCCATACCCATGCGTATTACCGGCCATGTAGGTGAGCGTATGGCGCGAGAGGACTTGGCAGACTTTGTCTGTTGGCTCTACCGTCAGCCCTTTTGGCGGGAACGAATAGCCTCCATTCATGTCCATTCTCCCAAATCCATTACACTGTATCAAAAAGGAGATGAACCGCGTATCCTGCTGGGAGAGTTGAACGGCTACACCGAAAAACTGCATCGCCTGCGCGTCTGGTACAACAACGCGTCCGACTATCCGGATATGCCACACTATACCGAATTGGATGTTCAATTCCGTTCGCAAGTGATCGGACGCAAATAAACACTAAAACCCTAACCATAGACACTCTGCATGAAAAAACAACTGACACAAAATCTTCCTCTCGTAGCCATCGACCTGGGCAGCCATTCCGTTCGCGCCATCGCAGCAGAACGGGTTGACCGCGATACACTGCATATATTGGGTTACGAGCAATCAACCAAATATCCAAGTATTGACCGCGGTGTAGTACAGCAGGTCTCCAACACAGGATTCATGATAAGCGAGACACTCAAGTTGCTGAGCAACCGTATTGGAGTTGCCGACCTGCCAACAGCTTTTGTACTGACAGGGGGACGCACCATGCAATCAGTCGTTGTAGGCAGCAAACGCGACCTGATTCGACCCCACGAGATTACGACTAATATTCTCAATGAATGTCAGCAGGAGTGCAAGCAAAAGATTGAAACCAAATACCCCGACGCTGCCGTTCTTGGTTTGGTTCCCGCCTGTTATATTCTGGACGGGAAGCAACAGGATGAACTCCCCGCGCCTACGCAGCGTACACGCCAATTTGAGGTGCTCTATACCGCTTTTGTCGGCAAAAAAGAACTGGAAACCAAACTTACCGAAAGTTTCAACCGCGGCAATAAATCCATGGAGCAGGTTTTCCCTCGTCCGGAAGCGTTACTGAGTGCCTTTGCCGCGGAAGACTCATCCGTGCTGGAGAACGGTTGTGCTGTGATTGACATGGGAGCGCAAACGACCACACTGAGTATCTACCGAGGCAATCACTACTTGCTTAACCGCGTTATCCCGCTGGGCGGTTACCATATCTCCCGCAACATCGAGCAACAGGGTATTCCTTTTGTTGCGGCGGAACAAATCAAATGCCAAATAGGTGTGGCTTCCCCCCGTTTAGTCAAAGCCAACAAGACCGTTCGCCTGCGCGCCGACAATGGGGAAAGCACCATCCAATTCACCATCGCCGAATTGGCAGAGGTGATAGAACAAAAGTTGGACGAGATCTTTACCCCCATCGTGGAACAACTGTCCCAACACCCCATTCGTACTGTCTTCCTAACCGGAGGTGGCAGTTTGCTAATGGGGATAGACCAATATCTGCAACAAAAAACCAATCTTCGCGTACTCTACGGCAGTCACGCCTGCCTGCTGGACCACGATACACCCGACGAGTTTTGCTCGCCGCAATTCAGTTCGCTGGTCGGCGCTCTTATCTTGGGTGCTGACTACCGAGATGCACATCCTGCCGAGACCGTCCGCAAGCCGAATTTCTTTGAAAGGATTGCAGAAAAGACAGGTGAACTTTTTATTGACGAAAACAACTATTAAAACGCCTTTTCAGGCATACACACAACCATGACAGAAAACGAAATCATTCCTATCGCACTTGACATCAAGGAAGACTCAATCATTAAAGTAATGGGCGTTGGTGGAGGTGGCGGCAACGCCGTTAACTACATGCACCGTCAGGGCATCAAAGATGTCACGTTCCTCGTCTGCAACACCGATAAGCAGGCACTCAGCAAGTCCTCTGTTCCTGCCAAACTCCAACTCGGTCCGGGCTTGGGTGCAGGAGGTGACCCAAGCAAAGCGCAAGAATATGCCGAACAGAGTCGCGAACGTATCCGCGAAGCGCTGGACGACGGCACACAAATGCTGTTCCTCACTGCCGGAATGGGTGGGGGTACAGGTACGGGAGCGTCATCCATCGTGGCTGAAGTGGCACAGGGGATGAATATCTTGACCGTCGGCATTGTGACTATCCCGTTTGCATTCGAAGGCAAACCTAAGATTCGCAAAGCCATGACCGGCGTGGCGCGACTGGCCGAACACGTGGACGCACTGCTGGTTATCAACAACGAAAAACTCAAACAGATCTACCCGGACCTCAACTTGCTGAACGCTTTCTCCAAATCGGATGATGTAGTGTGCAATGCCGCCAAGTCCATCGCGGAAATCATCACCATTCCGGGCTACATCAATACAGACTTTGCCGATGTGCGCAATACGCTCAAAAACGGAGGCGTCGCCATCATGAACGTGGGACAAGCCAGCGGCGAAATGCGTATCACACGCGCCATCAACAACGCTCTGCAGTCACCCCTCGTCAATACCAACGACGTTCACGGAGCCAAACGTATCCTCTTGCAGTTCTACTGCTCCACCGAGCACGCTATCCTTATGCAGGAAATCGACCAAATCAACGATTTTGTCAAACAGGTGGGCGACGATGTGGATGTGCAGTGGGGAGCCTCACTGGATGAGACCTTAGGCGAAGATGTACGCGTCACCATCATCGCTACGGGTTATGAAGTGAGCGATATTCCTTGTATCGAAGAGGCCGAAGGAAAACCTACCATCGAAGATGCCATTCAGTCTAACTACGCCAATATTGACCCGAAACAAGAAGAAACCAACGACAACCACAACCAAAACCAAACAGTCGAGGAAGAACCCACTACCATCGAAATCAATTTAGGTAGCACCATCTCTTCGACCACTCCGTCTCCTGCACCCAAAGAGGATACCAATTTCTCCCTAACCTTTGACGACGAACCTGTATCCAATCCCGAACCTGAAAAAAGAACTTTCGCCAGTTGGATGCGAGGACGCAAATAACCATTGATTCATTTGCTTCCCGCTCACGAATACATAGAGAACAACGTTTATATTCAAGAGGTGGATGCCCGCCACTTGGAGCAAGACCTTATTCGCACCGCCGCACTCATCGACCGCCATCGCGAGTTTGTCGTGCTCATCACGCACTACGATGAACTGCTGGCTACCGGACATAGCCTCAACTACCACCTCTTGGGCAAACTGATGGGGGTGCGGATAGGACTGGCAGAAGACAAAGAGGCAGTCATACGCGAGAGTAACCATTTTCGCCACGTTCATGTCTCGTACGGCAAGGACATTGAGGAAGCCATTTCTGCCTTGGTGCAAATCATCGTACAGCACCCGGATGTCCATCGCGACTACTCCAAACGGCATTTGGCTGTGCGATTATTGGAACGCCCGGATGATGTGATAGCTCTCCTGCCGGAATGTCCCGAACTGGTTCGTGCTGCCGAACGCGAACGGCAAATCATTCTCAACGAGTTTGGCGTTGCCGCAGCTCAAGTCATCCATTTCGCCCGCCAAGGATTCGTGCACGGTGCCTTAGAAGAAACACTCCTACACGCCCCTAACGACACAGGCCATTCGTTCTCGGATAGATTAGATAAGGTGCTGACCAACCGCTGGTTGGGCTTCCCGATACTGATAGCGCTGCTCTATCTCGTCTTTCAGTGCACATTTGCACTCGGTGCCTACCCGCAAGCGTGGATTGCTTTGGGAATCGAAAATCTCTGCACAAGTTTGCACAATTGGCTGGATGATGGCTGGCTGTCCAATCTGCTCATCGACGGCGTCATTCAAGGCGTCGGAGCAGTCATCAGTTTCCTGCCTAATATCGTTATCCTGTTTTTCTTCCTCAGTTTGATGGAGGACTCAGGGTACATGGCTCGTGCGGCCTATCTGATGGATAAAATCATGCACCGCGTAGGACTGCACGGACGCTCGTTCATACCGATGTTGATGGGTTTTGGTTGCAATGTGCCTGCAATCTTGGCGGCACGGGATATAGAGAACACCAAAGACCGAATCCTTACCATGCTCATGATTCCGTTCATGTCCTGTTCTGCCCGCCTGCCGGTGTACATGCTCTTTGTGGGACTTTTCTTCCCGAACTATCAAGCTCCGGTGATGATGTCAATGTACCTCATTGGTGTGGTACTGAGTATCCTCTTCGCACTGATAATGAAACGCACCCGTTTCTTCCGGCAATTGGAACAAGACTACGTGAGCGAACTGCCACCGTTCCGCCTACCCACTTGGCGCAATACCGGACTGCATATATGGGAGCGCGTTTGGGACTATTTGCAGAAGATAGGCACCGTCATTATTTGGGCAAGCGTCATCATTTGGGCACTATCCTACTTCCCGACGCACGAACTGGAAACCAGTTACCTGGCACAAATAGGACAATTCACCGAACCCTTGGTTCAACCCTTAGGCTTTGACTGGAAAATGTCGGTTTGCTTACTGACAGGCCTGCCTGCCAAAGAAGCTATCGTATCTACAATGGGTATTCTCTACCACGGCAATGCAGCTCTGTCTGCCTTCACCCCACTAACGGCATTTGGTTTTATGACTTTCGTCCTGCTGTATTTTCCTTGCATCGCCACCATCTCTACTCTTCGCCGCGAAGCAGGTCGCCGGTGGGCATGGTTCACGGTTGTTCACAGCCTACTGCTTGCATGGATTGTCGCATTCCTCATTTTTCAAATCGGCTCCCTCTTTATATAAAACACAGTTTTTGTTCGTTTAATTTGCACTGTTCAAAAAAAAGTAGTACCTTTGCGCGGTAATTGTGTGCGACATGTTTGTGTATTTTTTACTGATACGAATAGCAGCGTTGTTTGGGCATCGCAAAGCACGCTTGATGGTAGAGGGACAGAAAAACGCCCTCGCTGCCATAAGCAGGTTAAAAAACGAACCTGTTGTTTGGTTTCATGCCGCTTCTGTGGGCGAATTTGAACAAGCAAGGCCCATCATTGAGAGAATGCACGATGCACGATGCAAAATGCACGATGCAAAATGCAAAATGCAGAATGCAGAATGCAAGATTCTACTGACATTCTTTTCACCATCCGGCTACGAGATGCGCAAGAACTACGACAAAGCCGATGTCGTGGCATACTTGCCGTTTGCTACTCGCAAAAATGCGCGGCGCATGTTGGACACTGTCACGATACAAAAAGCCATCTTCGTCAAGTACGAGTTCTGGCCGGCTTATCTCAAAGAACTCAAACGCAGAAACATTGAAACGTACAGCATCTCGGCTATCTTCCTTCGTCACCAATTATTCTTCCAACCGTGGGGCAAACCCTATCTGAACCTGCTGAATTGTTTCACCCATATCTTCGTTCAAGATGAATCGTCCCGCGAGTTGCTCGCCCAATATCACATCACTCATGTTTCCGTAGCCGGCGACACGCGCTTTGATCGCGTCAACGCCATCGCCGCAGCTGCCGATGAGATAGCAATCGTTAAGCAGTGGTGCCAACAACCCGCATCGCTGTTGGATGCCACCAAACCCACCATCATCGTAGCAGGCAGCACGTGGCCTGAAGATGAAGCGCTGTTTGCTCGCTATCTGTCTGAACGTCCCGACATCAAATTAGTACTCGTCCCACACGAAATACACGACGAACACCTGCGTCAGATATTCCAACTGTTCCAAGGACGCTACACCAGCTATACACAAGCCAACGAGAAAAACCTATTCGCCAGTCGCCTCTTAGTGGTAGATGCAATGGGACTTCTCTCCGGTATCTATCGCTATGCCGATGTGGCTTATATCGGCGGCGGGTTCGGTGTGGGCATTCACAATACATTGGAAGCAGCCGTGTACGGCATACCCGTTCTGTTCGGCAAGAACTACCAACGCTTCCGCGAAGCCCATGGACTCATTGCCGCAGGAGCTTCACGACCCGTCAAAAACTACCGAGAATTTGCTCTATGCATGGATGAAGCTATCGCCCATGCAGCAGAAATGGGCAAGAAAGCACGCGCCTATGTGGAAAGCGAACTGGGCGCTACCACAAGAATAATGCAAGAAATATTCAGTGCAGATTAAGCTAACATAAAAATAAGAATTATGGCAAACATACAAAAACCGGGAATACCCAAAGGTACGCGTGACTTTTCCAATTTAGAGATGGCTCGCAGAAACTATATTTTTTCCACCATCAAATCCGTATTTTCCCTTTACGGATTTCAGCAGATAGAAACTCCGGCCATGGAAAACATGTCCACTCTTATGGGCAAGTATGGCGAAGAGGGCGACAAACTGCTCTTCCGAATCCAAAACAGTGGTGAGAAAGCCAGCGAAGCGCCTGAGAAAGGTTTGCGCTACGACTTAACCGTGCCTTTCGCACGCTACGTGGTAATGCACCAACAGGAATTGCAATTCCCGTTCCGCCGTTTCCAAATACAACCTGTTTGGCGCGCAGACCGCCCACAGAAAGGACGCTACCGCGAATTTTATCAATGCGACGTGGACGTCATCGGTACCAACTCGCTGGTGAGCGAAGTGGAACTCATACAAATCGTAGAAGAAGTGTATCGCCGCCTCGGCATCCGCGTGAGCCTGCATCTTAACAACCGCAAGATTTTGGCAGGCATCGCCGAAGTGATTGGCGCTCCGGATAAAATAATCGATATCACCGTAGCCATCGACAAACTGGACAAAATAGGCATTGATCAGGTCAACCAAGAGCTAATCGAACGCGGACTCAATTCCGAACAAGTGGCTCAATTGCAACCTATTCTCACTCTTCAGGGAACCAACGACGAGAAACTCGCCACCATTGCGCAAGTGCTCACCAATAGCGAAATTGGTACCAAAGGCGTAAAAGAATTGCGCGAGATATTCACTCTAATGAACCACGCACATTGCAGTACAAACGAGGCGTTCCGCGTGGAACTTGACCTTACCTTAGCCCGAGGACTTAACTACTACACCGGCGCTATCTTTGAAGTGAAAGCCTTGGATGTGGAAATGGGCAGCATCACTGGTGGGGGGCGATACGACAACCTGACCGGCATTTTCGGATTACCGAATATGTCCGGTGTCGGTATATCTTTTGGAGCTGACCGAATCTATGATGTGCTCACCGAATTAGACCTCTACCCCGCTTCCATGCTGGAACAAACACAAGTGCTTTTGGCTACTTTCGGTAACGATGAACTACACTACGCCTTGTCCATCGCCCGAGACCTTCGCGCCAATGGCATCCGTACAGAAGTCTATCCCGAACCTACCAAGATGAAAAAGCAAATGACCTACGCCGACCAAAAGCAAATTCCATGGGTGGGTATCATCGGTGGCGACGAAATGGCAGCCGACTCCATCATGCTCAAAAACATGCTGTCTGGCGAACAAAAACTCATCAAGAAAGAAGACCTCGTGATGGAAATAGGAAAATAATCATCCTTATGAACACAGCTGAAGAATTTGACATCATCACGGCTCGCTGCCGCAAGATATATACACTCAAGATGAAGGACTACGGACCTTCGTGGCGCATCATGCGGCCACAAACAGTCAATGACCAACTCTTCATCAAAGCCAAACGCATTCGCGAAATAGAAACTACCGGCGTCAATCTCGTGGGCGAAAGCATTGATGGCGAACTGATGGCTATCGTCAACTACGCTATCATCGGCATCATTCAACTGACCGAAGGATATGCCGACAGCGTAGATATGACCGCAGAACATGCTACAGAACTCTACGACAAATGGATGGGCGAAGCCAAAGCACTCATGTTGCGCAAAAATCATGACTATGGAGAAGCTTGGCGAGATATGTTCCCGGCTTCACTCACCGACATCATCTTAACCAAAATAAATCGCAATAAATCCATTGCCGCCAACGACAACAAAACGCTCATTTCCGAAGGGTGCGACGGCAACTATTTCGATATGCTCAACTATGCCGTCTTTTACCTCATCAAAATGCTGGAAAAGGGCGAACTGACTACTAAAAACTAACTATTGACAACATGAAAACAAAATCTATCTTTGGCCACCTTGCCCGCTTACTACTCGGTCTTGTCTTTATCTTCTCCGGGTTCGTCAAAGCCGTTGACCCACTCGGCACAACCTACAAAATAGAAGACTACCTCAAAGCTTTCGGCGGATTTTTTACCGACCTCATGCCTTTGGCACAACCCGCAGCCATCGCCCTCATAGCCATCGAAATACTATTGGGTATATGCCTCGTGACCAATGTCAAAACACAGTGGACTTCATGGATAACCCTGCTTTTCTACTTGGTGATGACACCCCTCACGCTCTACATCGCCCTTACCAATCCGGTTAGCGACTGCGGTTGCTTTGGAGATGCGTTGGTGCTGACCAATTGGCAGACATTCTATAAAAATGTTGTCCTACTCATACTGGCAATCGCATTACTCATATGCCGCAAGGCTGTATATCCAACCTTTGTTTGGCAGGTCGAATGGGGAATCATCCTCCTATCTGTCCTACTCGCAGGAGGTTTTATGTTCTACAACCTTAGTCACTTGCCTGTAGTGGATTTTCGCCCATACAAAGTGGGGAACAACATCCCCGAACTCATGGAGTTTCCCGAGGATGCCGAACCTGACCAGTACGAGATATCCTTCATCTATGAGAAAGAAGGTGTGGAGCAAGAGTTTGACTTGACCAACTACCCCAAAAACGACTCAACATGGACTTTCGTTCGACAAAACTCACGCCTTATCAAAAAAGGCTACGAACCCCCTATTCACGACTTCGAAATCCTCACTATGGACTACGAAGATATCACCTTTGACATCCTTGAGAGCGAGACACCCGTGACACTGGTAGTAATGTACGACTTGAGTAAAACGGAACGCAAGGTTCTCGATCAAGTTACCGACCTGTACCACAATTGCCTTAGCCGACAAGAGAGTTTTTACATCCTGACCGGTGCCGGCGAAGATGACATACTGGCGTTCTGCGAGGAGATAGAACAGGCAAATACATCCAACCGCCTCACACCATACAATCACCCCGAAGTCGTCTTCTGCACCTGCGACCCTGTTACTCTCAAAACTATCGTCCGCGCTAACCCGGGAGCCATCGTGGTCAAAGACGGAATTATCATAGATAAATTTAGATTCTAAAACATACACAGATTATGAGAACAAAAATGGTAGCAGGTAACTGGAAAATGAACAAGAACCTGCAAGAAGGCTTGGCATTGGCTGCCGAACTCAAACAACAAGTTACAAACCCCACCTGTACGGTGGTCATCGGTACTCCTTTTATTCACTTAGCACCCGTTTGCGAACTACTCAAGAATACCCCTATCGCAGTAGCAGCCGAGAACTGCGCTGACAAAGAGAAAGGTGCATTCACCGGTGAAGTATCCGCAGAAATGATTGCGTCCACAGGAGCACAATATTGTATCATCGGCCATAGTGAACGTCGCGCCTACTACCACGAAACCTACGATATCCTACGCGAAAAAGTGCTGCTGGCTCTGCAAAACAACCTCAAACCTATCTTCTGCATTGGCGAAGTCAAAGAGGAACGCGAAGCCGGACGACAAAACGAAGTAGTCAAAGCACAATTGGAAGGCTCTGTATTCAACCTCAGCGCCGAAGAATTTGGCAAAATCACTCTCGCTTACGAACCCGTTTGGGCTATCGGCACCGGTCTCACCGCTACCCCCGAACAAGCACAACAAATGCACGCATACATCCGCTCACTCGTAGCTGCTAAATATGGTCAAACCGTTGCTGACGAAACCACCATTCTCTATGGCGGCTCCTGCAACGAGAAGAACGCTAAAGAACTATTCGCTAACCCCGACGTAGATGGTGGTCTCATTGGCGGTGCCAGCCTCATTGCTGAGAAATTCTGCTCCATCATCGCAGCTAGATAAAACAACAAACATTATGGCTCTTATCAAAACTATCAACCGCAATGGCGAAATACTGACTCCACACATTGCTGACAACGTTGCCCTTATGGACAACGCTACCGTAGTGGGAGACGTTACCATCGGTGAAGGAACATCGGTATGGTTCAATGCCGTACTGCGCGGAGATGTCAACACAATCACCATCGGAAAACATTGCAACATCCAGGACGGAAGCGTGTTACATACCCTGTACCAAAAATCCACTATCACTTTGGGCAACTATGTCTCCGTGGGACACAACGTAACTATCCATGGCGCCGATGTAGATGACTATGCTCTCATCGGCATGGGAGCTACTCTACTCGATGGAGCACACGTGGGCGAAGGCGCTATCGTAGCTGCCGGTGCACTGGTACTCAAAGGCACACAAATCGGACCCTACGAGATTTGGGGCGGTGTTCCTGCTAAGTTTATCAAAAAAGCTGACCCCGAACAAACTGCCGAAATCAACAAAAAAATCGCACACAACTACGCAATGTACTCCTCCTGGTATAACTAGAAACACTAGATAACTAGATAACTAGATAACTAGAAAAACTAGAAATACTAGAAAAAAAACAACAACTATGTAC
>JAGHSR010000168.1 GCA_018065765.1 Candidatus Colicola coprequi | reverse complement strand
GGTCTTTAATAAGAAGAGAGACAAATGTCTTTTGTCGATGAATATCCACAACGATTACTCCTTTGTATTCGTTAAATGTATGAATACCATCATTTAAGATGCCGTGAGGAGGACGAATTTTACGAATCGATTGCAAATTCCACTTTGAATTGGAGTAAGAAATCTCTTTGATTTCTACAGCTTCTCCGTATGAGCCAGGACGACTATTTTGAGACGGACAATAAATGCGATTGTTGACGCAAAATAAATCTCCTGCCATTCTCATATTTTGCTTGTCGCTATGTAGAGATTCGCGCAAAGAATATAAACCTTTATCCTGATTAAAACCATATATGTCCAAATAAAAATCGTTTTGGGCAGCGGTAAACATTAGCGGTTCGTTCCAATAATTGGTAATTATGGAGTCCCAAACAATGTCATCACATAGTTTTTCGACTTTAACAAGTTTGTCGTTGCCATTGTCATCTTGTACTAATTCGTACAAATACCAAGCATGACTATATGCACTTTCTGGTGCGACAAATATTTTATTATCTTTGCGTAGAATAAAAGGAAAACTAAGATGCCAAGGTTCTTCTAATAGTATGTCAACTTTTGTAATCTTCCATTCTTTCTTATCAATAGTGAGTTTGGCAATTCGTCCTTTTTGAATACCTTTATTCATCTCTTCTACCAACACAAAAATCTCAGTATCGGTAACATCAAGAATGAATGGATCTGCAAACCAAGTAGAGTCTTTGAACGGATTTTGTAATTCGATAAAATGAAGATGTTTGCCACTTACAACATCTTGCAGATTTTCTTCAAGAAAGGCTATATCCCATCTGGAAGAACAAAAACGAGATAATAAACTCATTATTTTGTTGTTTGTGGACTATCGGCTCCAAATAATCCATTTTACACAACAAAAGCGTGGAACCTTATCTTACTTATTCTCCAAATAGAGGCTCTGGTAAACCCTTGTACAAGAATAAGCCGTAATGTCTCCACGCCGATATGTACACGTATCCCTCAGGAACTATAAGGTACACACCAACAAAGACATTTACCGCTCACTTGCTTTGGGTACAAAATTTACCAGATTTTCTATTTGCCAAAACAAGCGTCAATAAACGCTTTTCACGATTCGTTAGAATCGTTTTTATGTCCGTAATGTCTCAATAAGACAATCGGGAAACACCCTTCCTTCAGTCCCGATGAAGACATTACGAGCGCAAAGGTACGAAGAATTGTTAATATACACAAATTTTAGGTGATTTTGCTCATCGATTTAGTAATTCCGTAGCATGAAATGAATATTGAATTTCGGGGAATGATAGTAAAAGCGCGTTTTGAATTTCGGGGAATGATAGAAAAAGTGCATTTTAAATTTCGGGGAATGATAGAAAAATAGTGAAAATATTTGTGTATATCATTTATTTTCAATACCTTTGCGGCAAAATTGATTTTTGCACATGACAGAACATGTTTTTGAACGTAAAATCTATGCCGATATGTTGGCGTGGAAGCAACAAAACGAAGGTCGCAGTGCTCTTATGATTGAGGGTGCCCGACGTGTTGGCAAATCCACTGTAGTAGAACAATTTGCACAAAAGGAATATCGCACATATATCCTTATTGATTTTAACAAAGCAGGTGCAGAAGTCTGCCAATTGTTTGAGGACTCGATGGAAGATTTAGACCATCTGTTTTTGTATCTGCAAAGCCGGTATCATACCATCCTTTATCCTCGTGAGTCGGTTATTGTCTTTGATGAGGTGCAACAATGTCCCAAAGCGCGACAAGCCATCAAATACTTAGTTGCAGACGGACGATATGACTATATAGAAACGGGGTCGCTTATATCCATTAAAAAGAATACGGAAAGTATCACTATTCCCAGCGAGGAAGACCGTTTGGAGATGTTCCCGATGGACTATGAAGAGTTTTTGTGGGCATTATCAGACCATGTGACTATTCCGCTACTTGCACAATCGTTTAGTCAAAAACGAAGCATGGGTGACGAACTCAATCGGGTAAGAATGCGTTCCTTGCGGTTGTATATGTTAGTGGGAGGAATGCCGCAGGCAGTTTGCACCTATTTGGAGACCAAAAACATGAAAATGGTAGATGCAACCAAGCGAAAAATAATCAAACTATATGAAGATGATTTTCGCAAATTGGATACATCCGGCAAATTAGGACGGTTGTTTATGAGCATTCCGTCTCAATTGAGTCGTGGAGTGTCCCGCTTTACTCCTACATCCGTTATCAAAGGAGTTCCTGCTGAGACCATGGAGAACCTTTTAACATCGTTAGAAGACAGTAAGACGGTAAATGTATGTTACCATGCAGATGACCCCAATGTGGGACTGTCTTTGGAAGAAAACAAAGGAAGATATAAATTATTTATCGGTGATACAGGACTGATGGTAACGCTGTGTTTTTGGGATAAAAAATATACGGAAAATGTCATTTATGAGAAATTGCTAAGCGATAAGTTGTCCGTTAATTTGGGTTATATCTATGAAAATCTGGTGGCACAGATGTTACGTGCAGCAGGGAATAAACTTTTCTATTACACTTTCCCAAAAGATGAAAAGCATAATTACGAAATAGATTTTCTGTTGTCACAGGGTACTAAGTTATGTCCGATAGAAGTGAAATCGGAAGGATATAAGTCGCACAAATCTTTGGACGCATTTTGTGAAAAGTTCTCATCCAGAGTAAACCGGCGTGTTTTAATCTATACCAAAGATTTTCGTCAGGACGGGCAAACGATGATGATACCTATCTACATGACACCTCTATTATAATATAACATACTTTCATGCCACTCTCATCTGCCTTCTAAAGCAACAGGTGGAGAAGCGAGACCATCTTGGCATGGAATTTGCAGTGAAATGGGGAATGCAAAATCTATTTCTCATATTGTTGGCGCAACTGTCATTTGCTGTGAATGGTGTTTCGTTCCGAATGAACGAGGTGACTGGTGGAACGTACATCATGGGAGGTACCGCTGAACAGAAAAGCGACCAATACACCGACAAACCTACCCATCCTGTTTCAGTCCCCACTTTCTACATAGGCGAAACGGAAGTGACACAGGGGCTTTGGCGGGCAGTCATGGGCAACGACGAGGAGCGATGGACTGCGGACGACTGCGCTATGATTTCCGTCAGTTGGTTCGATTGTCAGGAGTTTATACGGCGCTTGGACTCGATTACGGGACAGGATTTTCGCTTCCCGACAGAGGCAGAATGGGAGTTCGCTGCACGAGGAGGCAATCAGGCAAACGCCACTCGATTTGCCGGAAGCAACAACGCCGAAGATGTAGGTTGGATCTATCGAAACAGTGGCGGACGTGTGCGTGCAGTTGCACAAAAAACAGCCAATGAATTGGAACTATACGACATGACCGGCAACGTCCGAGAGTGGTGTGCAGATACTTTCCGGCTATATAGCCGGGAAGCAGAGATACAACCTATCTTACGATTTGACATAGACACCACTCACGCTGTCCGTATTCTGCGAGGCGGCAGTTGGGACAATGCGGTGGAGAATATCCATCTATCTGCACGTACCGCCGCAAACGCAGAGGACGTTTTTCTGGACTGTGGATTACGACTTGCTCTCAGCAAACAACCCAACATAGGAGAACGGAAAACAACGCAGAAAGTCTATATAGGCCTTCATTGTTTTCGTTTTGAACTTGTCACCGGTGATTCCACGCACAGCCCATACTACATAGCCGATAGAGATATCACACAGCACGAGTACCGCCAAATAATGCACATCAAAACACCGCGTAAAGGCAAGATTTCGCAACCAATGGTCGGACTGACTGAAGCCGATGTCAAAACTTTTTTATGGCAAATGAGCAAATATAGCGGGCTATATTTTCGCCTTCCGGATTGGAGTGAATGGGAGAAACAGAAGAATTTGGAAAACGCTATGCTGAACAACGAAAAAAAAGACTACGGGAAAAAGGTCTCCTTCCGGCGACGCAAGGCCATTAAGAAAGCAAATATCTGGCTGGAACTGATAGGTGCTAAGATTCCGGAACCCAAGGACGTTACGTTGTTGGAGTTCCAAGAAGACACTAAAGACACCCAATCTCATTTCCTTCGTGACATAAAAAACACCCAACCGGAGCAACGCCTCCTCCGACTGGTGCTGGTTCCATAATAAGTCTGTCCTTTCTTACCTCCTACCCCTACCTCCTATAGCAGCGCAGCGGCTTACAGCTCCTATAGGAACTATCCCCCTTGCCCTATGAGGGAAAG
>JAGHSR010000098.1 GCA_018065765.1 Candidatus Colicola coprequi | reverse complement strand
GCCCTAAATAACGACGCCACGCACGTGCTAAATCCTGTAACTCAGCTAAGGCGTACTCGCCCTTAATCACATACGCGGCACCATCCTTAATAGCCTGATCGACGAATAGGTTGCCGTCAAAATGTTCACCCTTCAGTGCAACAAACACACAGCCGGGAGTAATCTTCCGGCTGTCAGTAGTAACACAAGTGGAGTCCTTATTTCTTATTAGGAAGTTCCAATCCATAGCCTTTCTTGCGGTCCTCCGCCATAAGGAAGAACGAGAAGATGAATGCCAATACACCAAACGAAGCAAAGACAATCATCGGCACTAAATAACCATCTGTCCACACGCGCAGTTTACCAATAAGCAACGGCACAAGGCACAGACCGATATTCTGAATCCAGAAAATAAGACAATACGCCGAACCTAACACTTTCTCATCGATAATCTTCGGAACACTGGGCCACATGGACGCCGGTACCAACGAGAAACTGACACCGAGGATAAGAATGGTTACTAACGCCAAGGTCTTGCTGGGATAAACAGGCAGAACGAAAGCAAAGCAGCAGTGGCAAGCAATCATAATGAGCGAGCCCAACAGCAGCATGGAAGCTCCCTTGCCACGATAGTCAATGAACGCACCCAAGAAAGGAGTCAGCACCATTGCCAAGATGGGGAACCACTTGAACAGACCCGCCGCCTCCGCGTTGGAGATAAGCAGCGTCTCCTCCAAGAAATTGGTAGCAAAACGTTGGAAGGGGAAGATAGCGCTGTAGTAGAGCACGCAAAGCAGGGCTATTAGCCAGAACATCTTGCTACGGAAGATTTGTCCCAAATCGGAGATATGAAACTCGTCCTCAGCACTACCGCCGGAAGATAGTTCACCGGCAGCAATCAACTGACGATCGAACTTGGTATCCATGATGGTGAATACGGTAAAGTTGAGCAAGCCGACTACGAGCAGCAAAGCAGCAAAGAGCAACGGTGCTACAACCGAATTGGTACCATCGACAGCAAATTTCTCAGAGATCATAGGAGCCGACCACATGGCAGCAAATACGCCAATACGTGCGATAGCCATCTCCAGTCCCATAGCGAGAGCCATTTCTTTGCCTTTGAACCACTTGGCAAGAATCTTGCTAACCGTAGTTCCCGCCATTTCGCAGCCGCAGCCAAAAATCATAAATCCGAACATTGCCATCTTGGCAGAGCCCGGCATGGTGGTCCACCACGAGTTGAGCCAAACGATGTTGTTAGCATCAAACCAGTCGCTGATACCGACATACTTGATACCGGCACCAATAACCATCAAAGATGCGGACAACAATCCTGTAAAGCGCACCCCCATCTTGTCGAGGATTACGCCCGCGATGATGAGGAATCCGAATACGTTGAGCAAGTACTCACCGGCAGCGTAGGTGCCAAACACACCCTGATCCCAACCGCGTGTCTCATTGAGCAGCGATGCTAACGGGGATAACATATCCACAAACATGTACGCGAAGAACATCATTGATGCTACCAGCACCAACACCGTCCAACGTGCAAAAGCGGAGTCATTCAGTTTTTTTTGAAGATGTTCCATATGTCCTTTTCTTTTTTAACCAAGCCTCTTTCTTCTTTAGCCACTCATCGTAATGAGTTTCCAAATATCCGTCAGCCATATTGATAATCTGCGATTTTACTTGATTCCAAGTTCTTTTTTGACAGAAGACATGGTGTCCAGTGCATCCTTGCCCACATAGGCAGCTGCTGCGGTATCGAAGATGTAGGTATAGCCTTCTTTTTCGCCCACGGCCTGAATAGCCTTAGCCATGCGCTCGTGGATAGGAGCCAACCACTCGGATTGTTTTTTCTGAACATCCTGTTGAGCGGTTTGGTAGGCAGTCTGAATACGTTGTTGCAGGCTCATGATTTCCTCTTCGGTGATCTGGCGAATGGCGTCAGTCATGGTAGCTTGCTTGGACTGGTAGTCACTCGGTTTTTTCTGATACTCCTCTTGCATAGCACTCAGCAAGTTCTCGTATTGCTTATTCAGGCTATCCAAACGGCTCTCTACATCCTTGATTTCGGGCATTTGAGCAAAGAGTTCTTGTGTGTTGATGTGACCAAATTTTTGTGCACTTGCCAGCAGAGGCATTGCCAATGCAAGCAGAATAATAATTTTTTTCATTGTCGTATTTAGTTTGTTTTAGTTAATATTTCTGTGATTCTCACACGTTCTGAGAACAAATCTCGTGCCAAACACTATTTAGCTCCCAATTTCTCGAGCACCTGATCGGAAATATCCATCTTGTTGGACATGTAAATAAGCGATGGGTCGGCACTGCGGTCTTTGACTATATCATAGCGTTTGTCGTTGGCAATTTCCTGAATAACGGCATAGATTTCGTCCTGTATGGGCTTGAGCAACGCTTCGCGTTTTTTATACAACTCGCCTTCGGCACCGAAATACTTTTTCTTCAGTTCCAGCACCTCGTTCTCTTTCGCTAAGATTTCCTCCTCACGTTTCTTTTTCATCTCCTCAGACAAGAAGATTTGCTCTGTCTGGAAATTAGACACGAGTACACGAGCTTCCTGCTGAGCAGCATCTATCTCTTTTTGCCAACGCTTGGAAATGATACTCAGTTGGTCGTTGGCTGACTCGTACTGAGGAAGGTTTTTGAGTATATACTGCAAATCCACAAAGACGATATTACCGGTTTTCTGCGCCTGCATCCCCCCTAAACTTGCCACGACGAGCATCAATATCAGTGATAGTTTTTTCATAACAATCTATTTGGGTATGTACTATAGGTTCTATAAGTTGGTTTTTATGTTTTTACAATTCTTGCCCCAATACGAAGTGGAATTGGCTGCCACCGTATGAGCTATTTCCGTTGATGTCATCAAATCCCCATCCCCAGTCTATACCTAACAATCCGAACATAGGCAGGAAGATACGCACGCCCAAACCGGCTGAACGTTTGAGGTTGAATGGGTTGTAGTCCTTGATATCGGAGAAGCAGTTACCGGCTTCCAAGAAAGCATGTGCCCAGATGGTAGCGTTCTGCTCAAGAGTGATAGGATAGCGCAATTCCATGGTGAACTTGTTGTACACATAACCCATATTACGTCCCGTAGCCACATCGTAGGGTGTGAGAGAGCCCGATGAGTAACCGCGCATAGCGACATACTCGGTCGAGTAACTGGTGTAACTGGTCATACCGTCACCACCCATATAGAAACTCTCGAATGGCGATTTGGTATATTGGTTGTAGTTGCCCAAGTAACCGAAATCTGCTCTCGCCATGAGAACCAATTTACCATCCTTGGTCAGTGGTGTAAACACTTTTCCTTGGAACTTGAGTTTGTAGTACTCAATCATGTGATAACGGTCGGAAGTGCTCATCTGCTCAAACTCGGCATCGGTTGTACCCTTGATGATAGACCAAGGCGGCGTAATTTTCAGTCCCAAAACAAACTGGCTACCGCGTCGAGTATAGATAGGATTGTCTATGCTGGAACGGGACAATTGCAGATTGAGTGCAAGGTTGTGGCTCTTGCCGTTGGTTACCAACAGGTAGGGCCAATCCTTCATCATATAAAGTTGATAACCAAGTTCTCCGTAGAACGAGAAATAGTCGTCCGGCCAACTGAGTCGTTTACCATACCCTATGCTGACTCCCACCGTACGCAGGTACTTATCCGGGTCAGCCTCCGACTCTTGCAACTGCTGATAGTAATCCGAGTTGCCGGAATAATAGTAGGACGAATAGTAGGTACTGTACAGATTTTGATAAGCCTGATAGTATCGATCGGAATAACCTGTTTGCGAAGCGAAATAAGCGCTGACTGACAAGGAGTTAGGACGTTTGCCGCCCAGCCAAGGTTCCATGAAACTAACACTGACGGAGTTGTAATAGACACCGTTGGTGCGGGCGCTGATAGAGAAAGTCTGTCCTTCACCCTGCGGCACAATACGATAAGCCTTCTTGTTAAATAAGTTTTGGATGGCAAAGTTGGTGAACTTCAGTCCTAAAGACCCCACCAATCCGGTTGCGCCCCAACCCAGCGAGAACTCGACTTGGTCAGAAGATTTCGTTTCGAGGTTATAAGTGATATCCACTGTCCCTTCCTCGGGATTGGGTTGGATATCCGGCACTAACTTTTCCTGGTCAAAGTGCCCCATCTGAGCCAATTCACGCAGACTTCGCATAATGTCCGATTGGCTATAGAGCTGACCGGGCTTGGTGTATAGTTCACGGCGAACGACATGTTCGTAAACGCGTGTATTGCCTACGATATTGATTTGATTGATGGTAGCCGGTCTGCCCTCGTACATGCGCATTTCGAAATCAATGGAGTCGTTGTCGATATTGACCTCCACCGGATCTACGTTGAAGAAAAGATAGCCCTGGTCGGTGTAAAGTTTAGCCACCGCGTCATCATCTTCTGTCAAGCGTTTTTTCAGTTCTTTGAGGTTATAGACATCTCCCTTTTTGATGGTCAAAACTTGATTAAGGTACTCGTAGGGATAGACTGTATTGCCAACCCAAGAGATATTTCTTATGTAATATTTTTGTCCCTCATACACCTGCAGATACACATCCACACGGGTGGGATCTTCTGCATTGGGAGTAACGCTATCCGCCACAATGTAGGCATCGCGGTAGCCTATTTCGTTGTACTTTTCGATAACAGCAATCTTATCTTTTTCAAACTCCTCACTGACAAATTTTTTGGTACGAAACAGATTGATGATGTTGTTGTCGTTGGTCTTTTTCATAGCCTTGTTGATCTGAACATCGGTCAAGGCTTCGTTGCCGGAAATGAACAGTTTGCCTACTTTGGTTTTAACTTTTTTATCCACATTGATAAGCACTCTGACATAGCCCGGATGATCGTGATCGTCGCGCTGGAGAACTTTCACCTCAGCATTGTGGAAACCTTTTTCTGCAAAATACTTCTTGATAACCGTCACTGCACGGTCCGAGATATTGGGTGTCATTTGGCTACCCTTGACGATACCTACTTTAACCTCTAAGTCCTCTTTTTCGTTTTTCTTGAGTCCGTTATACACTACTTCGGACACACGGGGACGTTGCTGGAGACGGATATCCAACCACACTTTGCCATCTTCAATTTTGTCAGCAACGATTTTGACATCGGAGAACAAGCCCTGTTTCCAAAAACGTTTGAGAGCTTTGGTTATCTGATCTCCGGGCACCTCGATTTTATCGCCTACAGCCAAGCCGGAGAAACCTATCAGGACAAAGTCCTCATAACTTTCTGCTCCTGTCACCTTGATGTCGGCTATTTCGTAGGTTTGGCGTTGGAATGTATATTCCACGTTGGGCGTATTGTCGGTAGCATAGCTATTAGCCACACGTAGGGTGTCCTCGTTTTGATAGGTAGGATCTACCTGGGCAAACACCGGCAATGCCAGCAACAGGGGCAATATGGAAAGGATAATTTGTTTCATTGAACTTGTTCACTCGTTTTGCCGAAGCGGCGTTCACGATGTTGATAATCCTGTAAGGCAGCAATAAATTCCTCTTTGGTAAAATCAGGCCACAAGCAGTCGGTAAAGTATAGTTCCGCATACGCTAATTGCCATAACAGGAAATTGCTGATTCTTAGTTCTCCACTCGTTCGGATAAGCAAATCGGGATCCGGTATATTACGCGTGGTGAGGTAAGCGCTGATGGTCTCCTCATCGATACATTCCTGACGCAACTGTCCTGCTTGGATATCATGAGCCATCTCACGCATGGCGTGTGTAAGTTCCCAACGTGACGAATAGCTCAAAGCCAGTACCAGATTCAGTCCCGTATTGTCGGCTGTTTGTGCGATGCACTCCTCAAAGCGTTGACGAGCCAATTCCGGCAATCTGTCGGTATCTCCTATCGTCTGCAAGCGCACATTATTTTTCATAAGCGTGGGAGTTTCCTTCGCTATCGTATCCACCAGAAGCGACATCAAAGCATCCACTTCTTCTTTGGGACGATTCCAATTTTCGGTAGAGAACGCATAGAGTGTCAGGTACTCAATCCCTATCTCAGCGGCCGTTTCAGTGATTTGATGTACGGTCGTCACGCCCTGCTTATGTCCGAACATACGTGCCAAACCATGACGTTTAGCCCAACGTCCGTTACCATCCATGATGATAGCCACGTGACGTGGAATGCGCGTAGGATCTAAATCTATGTTTGCTATTTTAGTCATTCTCTTATTATCAGTCGTTATTGCCACAAAAACGACACACTTTTTTGTCCATGGCGAATGTGAACGACGCTCCGACAGTCAAAGTCCCGGTCAAATCACAATTCAGCCAGTTGCTTCCATTGAGCTCATGCAGGTCGTTATACGTAGTCACATTCTCCAAGTTATCCGTCGTGTACAGGTTGTGTTGCCATGCCGCATACATCAACAAACGCGGTGCCACTTGCCATTTTACGCCGACTGTGACGGGTATATAAACAGACACTTGTTTAAATTCGCTATGTATCGCCATCCCAAGTCCCAATCCCAAATACGGAGAAATGGGTTTCACCCGCATATCGTATGTGGTAGGTCCAAATCGAAAGAAATTGAACTCTCCCATTACATCCACATTGACCAATTGGTTCTGCCACTGCCCATTCCCTTTGGCTGCAAAACCCGTGCCATCGGGGTTGTTGCCCACTATACGTTGCGTCAATCCTTTGGCTTGCAGCGCCCAACGTTGGTCAAAACGATAGCGAAAATAGGCACCATACGTCTCTCGAATGTTCATAAAAATGTGTGGCGTTGCATCCCCCACATAG
>JAGHSR010000066.1 GCA_018065765.1 Candidatus Colicola coprequi | reverse complement strand
AATACAAAATAACTGCGATAGGTACGATTGATATCCCAATATGCGTTGGCAGCGAACACGCCGTTGTGTGGGTTGGGGGCTGAGGCAAAGTCGTACGACATCAGATTAGCCCAGTCGATATAAGGCTCAATGGCCAACATATCAGCATAGCGGTAGCCACCGGTCTTGATGGGTTGTTTGGATTCGTCGGGAGCAGCCAAAGTGAGTAAATAGTTAGGACCTAAAGCCTCGCGAACGTCCTTGAATAGGGCAGTGTAGTTGTCCACATCGTTGTACACGTCAAATAGGTAAGAGGCGTTGTAAGCCATACCCGGGTGCTCCCAGTCGAGGTCAATACCGTCGATACCACGCTCTTGGCAGAACTTGAGGCAATCTTGAGCAAACTGTTTGCGATATGCAGGCACCGATACCATACGAGAGAACCCACCACCTTGAGCACTGTTGGAGAAGGATAGGGAGATTTTGAGATCGGGGTTCTTCTTCTTCAAATCTACCACCTTCTGGAACCGTTCTTCGTTCTGTACTTCAAATCCCAGATACACACTATCATCGGACATTGTGAGTTTGGCGAAGGCGTAGCAAATATGGGTGTTAAGAAAAGCATCAGGAACTTTAGGAAAACCGGAATAAACGTATCCAACTATAACGCGGTTGTTGTCCAATGTGTCGGTGTGTTGGTCAACGAGGGTATCGTAACCGATGGTGTCAATACGCTGAATCGGCTGATAAGTGGTATCGTAAGAAACGACAATCGTTGTATCGTACGCAGGAGGAGTGGGTTGATTGTGGTCGTCGCAAGCTATAAAACACAACGTTGTTAGTAACAAAGTGGTAAAGTGTTTTGTTTTCATATTATTTTTTTTTATTGGTTAGCGTTTATATTGGGAAACAGATGATTCCAAGCTAATTGTGCCCAATCGAGGAATGTGGAATAGACAGGAGAAGACGTTTTGAGTTCGGGCGGGAGTAGGGAGAAGTGCTCGTCCAAAAAGTTAAGTGCAAAGACCAAAATAATTGTCACCACTCCCCATTTAGCCGCACCGATGATGGCACCTGTGAAACGATTGAACCACCCCAAGTGTATAGATTTGAATAGTTTGGTCAGCAGTGATCCGATTATTGTGAGAGCGATGGCAATGACAAGAACCAGGCAAACTGCACTCACGATACGGCATACCATTTCCGGCCATGCAAACTTTGCGATGAGCCACGAGGAAATGCCTGTACCGAACATTCGCACTCCAACGATTCCCAAAATAATGGCAGCAATGCCTATCAGTTCGGAGAAACAACCCCGAATGGCACCACGAATTAAACCATAGAGTAGCGGCAGTAGGACTAAGGTATCCAGCCAAGTAAGGGGGAAAGATGTTGTTTCCATGTCTCGCTAAGGGTGAACGAATCACATATTAATCACATATTAATAACATATTAATCACACGATAAACCACGCTGTTTATGCCGGGGTGAATTCTTTTTTCCACATATATTCGATACGTTTCCAAAGGTTTTCCTGTGAAGAGTCGTCTCCGTTGAGATAGAGTTTGACATCATTGAGGTCCCGAATCGTGACCGACCAATCGTCCCAGTCAACGCCGTATTTGCTGACATTGCCGGCATTGTCTTGGTAGAAGCCAAGAATACCCTCAATGTCACCGATGTAGTATTTGCAACTATCAACTCCTGTAGAGTCAGCACCGGGCAGGTAGTAGTAAGCAAACTTGGCATATTCGGAACTGCTGACGCAGAAATTGCTGCCAGACTTATCTTGCACGATACGGCTTTGTGGGTAGTTTACATTAAGAGTAGTAGGAGCAAAGACATTGGCATTGCCATCTTCCTCCGGATTGCCGGTAGAACAAGTCTCCGGTGTACCATTGTTGGAATATTGACCTGTATAGTGCACGTTTTTGATACGAACCAATTTGGCGTCCATCTTGCGATTTGCTACAATATCTGTCCGGTCAGTGATGGACTTAACATCGGTAATTTCATCGTAAACGAGTAGTGATGGGTCCGCTTTGCCAATGTAGTGCGTTGCAGCGCGGAAGCGTGCAGAAGGGATACGTCCGGGCGCCCATCCAACCTTTTGACCGGCATTTTGAGCGTACGCATTGTTGTTGTAGGAAGGTATGCAGAGTTGCGGTTGGTTGGCATAACGTCCAATAGCAAGCCCATTGCAACGAATGATGATTTCTTGTCCGAGTGGATACATGCCCGAAGCCGACCCCATGTCAATGCTTAGTCGGAAAGCCTGCTGCTTGCCATCGACAATCTGCTGAATGCAAAGCGCCTTGTAGAAATTACCTCCGTAGTCATCGGTGGTAACACGTCCACGAATATAAATGCCGGGACCGGATGATGGCAGTGTATCAATGGAGAATAGGTAAATGTCATCGCCATCGTTGGCACGGGAACGATACTGAACGGTGTCGCTGAGATAATTGCCTCGTTCCGTCATGAATGAATCGATAAACTCGTGTAATGTATAGATGCGTCCATCTACGGTTATTTCAGCAACTTGCTCTTCTGTTAAGAAAAACTGCTCGGAAGAAGGAGCCTTAAATTCGCAACTTGACAAGGCGAAGAGAGAGAATGCAAAGAAGAATAGTGTATAGCGTTTCATAGTCAGTCCTCCTTAGAATTTATATGTGAGTGTTAAGTAGAAATTCGTTCCCCAAGCGTAGTAATATTTGGATGGGAATTTCCAGATATTAGACGTGATGGTCGAGTTCTCGTTGGACGAATCGGTGATGCCTTGACGCGTAGCGCGTGGCAAACGAGACTGCTGGTAGCCACCGGTCTTAAGGTTGACATTGTTAGTCAAGTTGGTAACGCTGAGGTTGATACTAAGTGACTGACGATTAGCCAAATAGATGAGTTTACCTACGCTAACATCGATGATGAAACGATCCCATGCGTTAGGACTAACCAATGACTCTTGTTCTGTCATGTAGCGATAGGGTTCTTGTAGGCGAGGTGTTCCGTATTGATCCAAGACAGGTGTAACGCCGTCAGCTTCCAACATGCGTGCATCGTGGAATGCGCCGTTGTCAGTAAAAACTTGCTTGAAACTGCCATTAACTTTGGTGCCATCGGCACGGGTGCCGTAGTAGAGTCCATACATGCGGCGAGAGGGAGCATAATCGAGCCAGTTTCGGTCGAAGTAACTGATGGTGATATCAGCAAACCACATTTTGGGGTGGAAGAAGCTAAGTTTGAGGCTGGCGTTGAGTTGTGGTCCATTGGCGACATGCAAGCCGTTAATCATGACAGAGTCACGCAATTCAAATACAGGAACATCCTTGCCGTTCTCGTCCATCTTGGAAGCCAAAGCCATACCATTTTCAGCAGAAGTGATGCTATACGCATTGCCTACATAGCGGTAGTCGCCAATAGAAGTAGCACCGGTAAGGGTGAAGTAGGTTCCCAACTTGACAGCCACAGCTGCTTCGATACCGCAATGGCGGCGATTGATGCCGGTCAAAGCTTGGTTGACAAATGTACGAGACTCATCATCGTAGTAGCCATTGAGTTCGCTACCATTCCAAAAACGTGTATAGAAACCGGTAACGCGACCACGCACGATGGGATAGTTAAATTCGTAGGTGAGGTCTCCCCCAACGATTTTTTGGGAAGAGGCATAGAAATCTTTGACAGATTTGGCATTGTCGTGCGTGTAGATGGTCTCTATCGCGCGATCGTGCACGCGCGGGGATATATATGCATCGCGTGCGAGGGGAGCCTGCGTCATGGCAAGTGCGTTCAGTTTGATGAAATTACGGCCATTGATTTTGTAGTTAAATCCGGCTTTGAAGGCAGGGTCGATGAAATAATGGTGGTTGTTGCCCAAATAGATATTCTCCTGCTTAGGGTCAAGCATGGCGAGGTACTTAGCACGACCATTGAGCATTGCAGAGGTACGTTTCATATCCGAATAGGTAATCTGCAAAGCGTAGTAAAGATCGAGGTTGTTCCAGCGCCATTCATTTTGGAACCACGCTTTGGTTGTGTTCATGTAAATGGTATAGTCGTATCCGAAGCGGTCACCTTCTTTGACAGCACGGTTAGGGTTGTTGACATCGTTTTGCTTCACCATTGCAATGTCGGCTTGACTCAGACCGATGTTGGTGGCCAACTCCTTAATGTCACGTTCTGCAAAAGCATCCAGGTCAATCCATTGGTTGCCACCTAACAGGTCGTCCACTGTCTTGTAGTGAATGCCGGCTGACTCCTTAACTTCCAAACCTGCAGTCATCTTGAGATGGTCGAATTGCGTATTGCTGTAGTTGAGCGAGAACATTCCTTCAGTGATATCATTATGGCGACGCTCTATGATATAACTGGCAGAACCCGTTGGGTCAATCACGTTGTTAGCATAGTTGGCAGCATAGAGAGAGTTCCAGTTGATCTGTGTTGCATCGCTATTGCGTGATGTCCATAGGTCAGTCAGCGTCTTGTAGTTGGCCATGTCAATGGTACGTCCTACAGCTTGTCCATTGTAGTACTGAACAGCGATATTGCCGTTTTTATCAGGTGTACCTAACAGCATGTCGTTGTAGTCGCGTGTGATAAAACCGCCGCGTTCGGTGAGTTGCCCATCCCACAAGAAAGAGGGTAGGTTGCGGTAGTAGTCAGGACGTGGGTCCGGAGCGTTATAGAAAGAGATGGCCGAGTTGCTGTACATGGAGTAGTGGTATCCTAAACCAAAATGCAGTTTCTGGTCATTGTCAATCTTAAATTCGTATCCCAAAATAATAGTAGGGTCATAGGACTTGACGATACGAGAATTGCGCATTTTGCCATCTTGGTAGCCCCAATAAGGATTATAATTGTTCCATCCCCATTTGGTGGCATTGTATTGGTTAGTCAGGTCATATACCTCCTGCGTTACGGCGGCAGACTGGCCACGTCGGGTAGGGGCTCCTAATGTAATGATACTGAGACGATGGCGGTCGCTCCATTTCTTTTCAGCCGAGAAGAAATAGCCGAGTGAGTAGTAATCTATACCTTCGCCAATCTGTGCGATTTGATTGGTATAAGGACCAAAACGGAAAGCTAATTGTCCCATGAAGGTCCATCCGTTTCCAAGAGGGCCGGAGCAGAATGAGGCACGGGCTGCAGCCTTGTAGTTGCGGTTGGTTCCGGCGGCAGATACTTTCCACCCCTGTGCATAATTGCTGGCAGACATGAGGTAATTGGTAGCATTGCCAAGTCCACCGAACGAGAAGTTATTGGCTTCGATGGAGTTGACAGTCTCCTTGTAGCGACTGGCATCGTTCAAGCCACCCATCATGGAGAAGTTGAACTGTCCACGTTCGGAAGAGTTGAACGAAATACCCTCGATATAGTTTTGTTCGAAGAGTTGTTCGTAACCACGATTGCGATAGCGGGCAGTGGACCATGTAAAGGATGTCAGGTTGTTGAATACATCGGATGACGAACTGGCTGCAGAGGCTTGTTCTTGCGTACGACCTTCATCATCGTTGAGGTCTTGTTCTGCCAAGTTGAGCAAAATTTCGTTTTGAACCTCTCTGCTCATATCCGGCTGTAGGATGATAGTACCCATATCCAGCGTCTGATTGTCAGTCAGTTGTACCAGTTCAACCACGGAAACGTAGTTTGGAGCCTCGATGATAACCTCTTCATCGCCTGCTTCAAGGTAGGTCAATGAGAACTGACCCGCCTGATTGGTAGTGGTGGAGATATTTTGATTGCCTAACGTGATGGTAGCACCCACTAATGGGGTGCTGTTTCCATCCGTCAAGATAGTTCCCTTGAGTCCTGTCTGTGCGAAAACTGCCAGCGTTGTCGCAATCAGGAGGAGTGTAGAAAGGAATCGTTTCATGAGAAATAGTGTTTTATGTGTATAAATTAGAATTCAGCTGTTTTAGGAGTACGTGGGAACGGAATCACGTCGCGAATGTTCTGCATACCGGTAACAAACAGCATGAGTCGCTCAAATCCCAGACCGAAACCGGCATGAGGAGCAGCACCGAAGCGGCGGGTGTCCAGATACCACCACATATCTTTCATTGGGATATTACGGCGTGTGATTTCGCCCATCAGTTTGTCCATAGATTCTTCGCGGACGGAACCGCCAATGATTTCGCCTATTTGTGGGAAGAGGACATCTGTACCCTGAACAGTTTCGTCCATTTCTTGACCATTCAGCACAGGCTTTTGGTCGTTGATTTTCATATAGAAAGCCTTGATTTCCTTTGGATAATCGGTCATGATAACAGGTTTGCCAAAGTGTTCCTCGACGAGATAACGTTCGTGTTCGGAAGCCAAATCATCGCCCCAGTTGCATGGGAATTCAAATTTCTTGCCATTACGTACAGCCTCTTGTAGGATTTGGACACCTTCGGTGTAAGTCAAACGAACAAACTCTGTATCAACGACAGAGCGCAGACGCTCAATTAGTCCTTTGTCCACAAACTGATTGAGGAACTCCAAATCGTCCATGCAGTTGTCGAGTGCCCAACGAACGCAGAACTTGATGAAGTCCTCCTCTAAGTCCATCAATTCGTCCTTCTGAATGAAAGCCACTTCCGGCTCAATCATCCAGAACTCTGCGAGGTGGCGAGGAGTATTACTGTTCTCGGCACGGAAAGTAGGACCGAAAGTGTAAATCTTACCTAATGCCATGGCAGCCAATTCGCCCTCCAACTGACCGCTGACGGTTAGAGAAGTTTGTTTGCCGAAGAAATCGTCGGAGTAGTCAATTTTGCCATCTTCGCCTTTCTTGAGATTATAGAGGTTCTTGGTGGTAACTTGGAACATCTGACCGGCACCTTCGCAGTCGCTGGCGGTAATAAGAGGTGTATGGAAATAGAAGTATCCGTGCTGGTGGAAATAGGTGTGAATAGCTATCGCCATATTGTGGCGGATACGAAATACAGCACCAAAAGTATTTGTACGCGGGCGCAGGTGCGCGATGGTGCGCAAGTACTCCATGCTAAGTCCCTTTTTCTGCAGAGGATATTGGTCCGGATCGGCAGAACCATAGATTTCTAAATCGGTAAGTTGAATTTCAACGGCTTGTCCTGCTCCTTGGGAAGGAACCAAAATGCCGGTAGCTGAGATACATGAACCTGTTGTGACAGGTTTGAGCGTATCTTCAGAGAACTTATTGAGATCGACAACGATTTGGATATTTTTGATAGTGGAACCATCGTTCAATGCGATGAAGTTGACTTGTTTGTTTCCGCGACGCGAGCGAACCCAACCGCGGACGTTAATGGGTTCGTTGAAAGCTGTGCTCTTGAGAGCATCAATAATCACTGTTCTTTGCATATATTATAAGGTATGTTCTATATTTGTATTTTTACATAGATAGGCTTCTTGTTTCGGTCGTCTCGACCTAATTAAGTAGAACCTACCTAAAATGGAGGATTAATATCGTTGTTTTTATCTAATTGAGCACCATCGCTATAATCGTTGAAACTAGATCGAATGGCAACTTCACCCGGGGAGGGTAGAGGAGTTATGTCTGAATCATCAAACGTCTCATCTTCGTTTTGGAATTTAGCAAATTTGCTGCGGAAACGAAGCCATACTTCACCGATGGCACCATTACGATGCTTGGCAATGATGATTTCGCCCAGTCCGCGCAGGTCTTTGTTGTTGCTCTCATCGGAATAAATATGGTAGTACTCCGGACGGTGGATGAAACATACCATGTCGGCATCTTGTTCAATGGCTCCTGATTCGCGCAGATCGCTCAGTTGAGGCTTTTTTCCCTCCAATCCGGTACGCGCTTCAACGCCACGATTCAACTGCGAAAGTGCGATGATAGGGATATCCAGCTCCTTGGCCAATCCTTTGAGACTTCGGGAGATAATGCTGACTTCCTGTTCGCGACTACCGAACTGCATGCCCGAAGCGGTCATAAGTTGAAGATAGTCAATGATGATGATTTTGACACCTTTTTCGCGAACCAATTTGCGGGCTTTGCTGCGCAATTCGAACACGGATAATCCCGGTGTATCGTCTAAGTAAATCGGTTTACCAAATAGTTCGTTACTCTTGTGATTGAGTCGGGTTTTCTCTTCGCGAGTCAGATGCCCCGTTTTGATTTTGTCACCTTCAATCTCGCAGACATTCATCAGCAGACGATTGGCGAGTTGGACATTAGGCATTTCCAGCGAGAAGATGGCAACGGGGATATTGTAGTTGACAGCCATGTTTTTTGCCATGGACAACACTAGTGCCGATTTACCCATAGCGGGACGTGCAGCAATGATGATAAGGTCAGAGTTTTGCCATCCGCTGGTAATCTTGTCCAAATCGTGAAATCCGGAAGGAATGCCAGAGATATTTCCTTCGTTTTTGGATGCGCGTTCCATTCTGGCAAAGGCTTCCTGAATAACCGGGTCAATTTGAGTTACATCGCGTTTTTGTGCCCGTTGGCTAATCTCAAAAATCTCTGCTTCAGCAGCGCCCATTAGTTGCTCAACGTCCTGTGTCTCATCGTAGGCTTTGTCTTCGATGCGAGCTGCCATAGCGATGAGTTCACGTGCAGTGGCTTTTTGTGCTACTATCTGCGCGTGGTACTGCAAGTGTGCCGTAGAAGACACTTTACGAGTCAGTTCGGCAATGTATGCCGGTCCGCCTGCTTCTGCCAATGTGCCCAAAGACTTGAGTTTCTCTACAACCGTCATTAAATCAATAGGTTGATCCATGGCGGCTAATGCCCGAATGGCTTCGTAAATATAACGGTTTTTGGGATTATAAAACGATTCAGGTCTGAGTAAGTCAGCTACGATGATATAAGCTTCACGTTCGAGCATGAGTGCGCCCAAGACGGCTTCCTCCAATTCCAATGCTTGTGGTGGGAGTTTACCGAATTCATTCGCACCGACTACGATAGGGGCGGTAGCGTGTTTCTTATTAGCGTTCTTTGTTGTAGGCATTAATGAGTTCGTTAGCAGCTATAAAACTGCTGATTTGATTATTTAGTACTCGGTTTTTGTATTCCTCAGTCAGTTGTTCCATCTTGGGATTGTTGTAGAAACCGCCAAGAAGAGCGGAATTGATGGTTTCGAACATCCAATACTCGGATTGTTCTGTGCGATGTGCGTCAAAATAGCCGTTCTTTTTGGTAAAACGGACATAGTCTTCCACCATCTTCCATACATCTTTAACACCGGTGTGCTCAACAGCCGAACAGGTAACTGCATATGGTTTCCATCCGCTATCGGTAGGAGGGAAGAGTGCTAACGCATTCTTGAAACTGACGCGAGCTGCCTGTGCGCGCTCCACGTTGTTGCCATCGCACTTGTTGATAGCAATGCCATCAGCCATCTCCATGATACCACGCTTGATGCCTTGCAGTTCATCGCCCGTACCGGTTACTTGCAACAGTAAGAAGAAATCAACCATGGAGTGTGCGGCAGTTTCGCTTTGTCCCACACCAACGGTCTCCACAATGATAGTGTCAAATCCGGCGGCTTCACACAGGACTATTGTTTCACGCGTTTTGCGTGCCACACCTCCAAGACTGCCAGCTGATGGGCTAGGGCGTATAAAAGCGTTGGCCTCGACAGACAATTCGTTCATTCGGGTCTTGTCACCAAGTATGGAACCTTTGGTGCGTTCACTGGATGGGTCAATGGCCAATACGGCAAGTTTTTTGCCCATGTGACACAATTCTGTACCGATGGCTTCGATGAAAGTAGATTTGCCTGCACCGGGAACACCAGTGATGCCCAAGCGAATGGAATTGCCCGCGTGTGGCAGGCATAGTTCTATCACACGCTGGGCAATTGCTTGGTCAGAGGGCAGTGAACTCTCAATAAGTGTTACGGCTTGACTGAGTAGGGTAATATCCCCTTTGAGGATACCATCGACATACTCCTCAGCTGTCAAGGTGCGTTTTTTACGGCGAAAAGTAGCGTAAGGGTTTACCTGAGGTAGATTTTCAACCCCTTCATTTACTACTAATCCTTTGTATTCTTCGTTATTTTCCGGATGCTCCATCATGAGTTATTGAACTGTCCAGTTGCATTGAACTTTTACAACAGAATTTTTGCAATCGTTGGTGATGATGGTCATCTCAGCAGAGTAATTGCCGGCTTCCATGTTGGCAGTATTGATTTCGATACCGATAGAGCCGTTGCGGTTGTTCTTAACACTCTTAGGAGTTGTGAATTTCAAACCTTGCTCAAGAGATGTATAAACGCGACGAATGTACATCGGCCTCTCGCCTGCGTTGCGAATGGCAAGGTTTTTCTTTACCTTTTTACCCTTAGCAATCGTTCCCAAATCGATTTGAGATGCAACCTCTACGATAGGAGTCAAACGACGTTCCTCTTCGCTCAAACGACTGAAGTCTTCAACAATATTGGCCTTGATGGTGAGAGGCTCTTTTTGGAGTTCACCATTGACGATGACATACAATTTTGTTTCAACAGGACCATAGGTATTGCAACGATCAGCCCCAAATGCTACGTCAAATTGACCGGCTTTCTTGTTTTCTACTTCAGCGAGAGTGGCTTGAGCAGCCACCAATGCAGCTTCGCTCTTGCAATCAACGGTGATGGTTTTGCCGCTTTGGTTAGCATAGACGATGGAGTTGACATGAGGAGTAGTATTGACGATGTTACCAAAATCAAGCACTTTGGTTTTCAGACTAAGGTCACCAATCTTAACCGGATAGTTATCAACGGGTTTAGCAGATTTAGGAATCACTTCCCCCTTGATATAGAGACGGATAGTAGCTTCTGCAGCGTTGCTAGTGACGGTGATAGTTTTTTGGAATCGTCCCGGACGGCCATTGGGGTTGTATGTAACGGTGATTTGACCTACTTGACCGGGTTCAATGGGTTCGCGAGGCCATTTGGGCGTAGTGCAGCCACAACTGGCACGAACATTACTCAGAACCAGAGGAGCCATACCTTCGTTCTTGAACTCGAAAATAGTGGTTACGCGACCATCAGCTTCGTTGATTTTACCAAAATCGTGCTGTGTCTTGGTAAATGTGATAACCGGCTGTTGAGCCATCATAGCGGTTGCTATAAGCAAACCTGCTGCAAATGTTAAAAGTTTTTTCATGTTAGTATAAGTTTATTTTGTTTGTTAATTAGTTGATACGTTCAACAGTAGTAAGTTCGGTGATTTGACGAAATTCGCTGCATATTTTCTCGGCGCTACTTTCATCGTAAATGAATACTTCTAATGTACCATCAAACCACTCGTTTTCGACCACCATGTGCAATTCGTGCATATTCAGTTTCATTTTGTCGCAGATGATAGTCAGCATTTGCATGACCATGCCATACTTATCCTTTCCCCGAACATGTATTGTGGTGATATATTCCTTGAGGTCTTTGTTGGTACTAAGTTCTTTTTTCTTGCAATACCGGCGGATGGCTTGTTGTGCTTTGGCAGTAGTTACCATATGTAGCCATTCGGGGGTAGGGGACTGACTATTGGATGTTAAAATCTCAACCTGGTCACCGGATTGCAAAAAGTAGTTGATGGAAACCATTTTGTGGTTAACTTTCGCACCGATACAATGTTCACCGAGTTCAGAGTGAAGCATGTAAGCAAAATCAAGCACAGAAGCTCCCATTGGTATTGTCTTGATGTCACCGGATGGTGTGAAGACGAATAACTCGTGAGCAAACAGGTTGAGTTTGAATGTATCTAAGAATGCGGCTGCATCGGGATCGGGATGTGCCAAAATCTCTTTGATATCTCGAAGCCATTTATCCAGTTCGCTCTCATCGGATATACCGCTCTTGTATTTCCAATGGGCAGCCAATCCTCGTTCCGCTATCTCGTGCATGCGTTGAGTACGGATTTGCACTTCCACCCACTGTCCGGATGGAGACATTACCGTGACATGAAGCGCCTCGTAACCATTGACTTTAGGTGTGCTAATCCAGTCACGAATGCGTTCGGGATGGGGACTATAGAACTCAGTGATGGCGCAATAGATAGCCCAGCATTGGTCTTTTTCAGAAGTAGCATCATTAGGCCGGAAGATAATGCGAACAGCGAGCAGGTCATACACATCCTCAAAAGGTATGTTTTTAGCCTGCATCTTCTGCCATATCGAATAGACAGACTTGATGCGTGCCGAGATAGAATATTGAAGCCCCATATCATCCAACTTCATACGAATAGGAGCCACGAAACGCTCAAAGTCTTCCATCGTATTCTGTTGTTTGGCTTGTAATTTTTGGTCTATTTCGTTGTAAATATCCGGATACTCGTATTTGAAACTTAGATTCTCAAGTTCCGTTTTGATAGGGAAGAGTCCCAATCGGTTGGCAAGCGGTGCGTAAATATAAAGTGTCTCGCCGGCTATCTTGTGCTGTTTGTCTGTGGGTTGCGCTGCTAATGTGCGCATATTATGCAGACGATCAGCAATCTTGATAAGTACTACTCGAATGTCATCTGACATTGTAAGCAACAGTTTGCGGAAGTTCTCAGCCTGTTTACTGGCATGACTGCCAAAAACGCCTCCTGAGATTTTAGTCAGTCCCTCTACGATTTGAGCTATCTTAGGACTGAATTGCCGCTCTATATCATCGGTGGTATATTCTGTGTCTTCCACTACATCGTGGAGTAGAGCAGCGCAGATGCTGGTGCTACCAAGTCCAATTTCTCGCACCACTATGCGTGCAACGGCCAATGGGTGCATGATATAGGGCTCACCACTTAAACGTCGGACGCCATGGTGTGCCTTGTTAGCAAAAGTAAACGCTTTGGTTATCAGTTCCACTTTTTGACGATGTACGGTATGTGCGTAATCATCCAGCAGAGCCGCAAACTCGTGCTCTATCATTTGCTCTTCTTCGTGTGTAAAATCGCAGTTGTTCATGCTTGTACGCGAAAAATCGCACAAAATTACAACGAGTTTTTGGAATACGCAAATAAAAGTGCCACAAAATAGATTTTTAATCTATGAATATCTGTTTTATAGAGGC
>JAGHSR010000016.1 GCA_018065765.1 Candidatus Colicola coprequi | reverse complement strand
CTCTTATCCTCTGTGCCGCAAAGCACGCGCACGTATGCGTAATAAGAGGTAGCATAGTTTATATTATCTAATACTAAATTCGTGCTATCTTGACTTACAATGTCCAAGACATTTCCTGTTTTGGTTTCTAGCTCTGCCTCCTTGACAAAGTCAGTAAACACTTTCACTTGGTACAAATCCGACGGTTCTTTTTGCAGCCAAGATATTTTAGCATAGTTATCCGTTACACCCTCTACGGTCAGTGTCGGAGCGAAGCATGAACCAAGTTCCTGGATTGTTAAGTCATCAATTACGAGTGTATTTTTCTGACCATTACCAATCTCACCCCATACGATGGCGATATACTTGCCGGGACCCTGATAGTTCAAGAAATTGACATAGCATTTCACGAAATCTGCAGAAGTAGCCGTAAATGTTGCGATTGGGGTAAATGTACTTAGGTCGCTTGGATCTTCCATTACACCAACCAATGCTTTAGAACCATCGTAGGATGCAGAAGAAGTCTTCAAATAGAAGAACATCTCTTGTCCTACGAGATTCTCTATCATTGGAGAAACCATCCAACTGTCATTACCCACATCTTTCACCAAGTACATATCACGTTGACCGTTTCTCATGTACGAGGTGTGCAAATAAGGATGGTCGGCATCGTTGGAATAGACTACCCAGTTGATTGGATAGAACGTACCTGGAGCATCCTCTTTGGAATAGGTACCTTCTGCCTCCTCGAACGAAGTCATGTACGGCAACTCGATTTCAGCCGAAGTAAAGAAATTCATCGGTTGACTCCACGCGGAAAGCGTATCAGCACCAACGGTTTGAATCGTGAAGATATATTGCTGACGAGGAGTAAGATTTTGCAGAAGGATTTCCGGCTTATCGGTTGTAACTGTTTCTCCAATTACATCCTTCGCATACAAAGGCACGTTAGAGCCCTTACTTTCCATCTTGGCATATTTAACCTTGTAAGACACAGCACCTTTGGCAGCAGGCCATAGCAGAGAAGCAGCAGTTGTGTCGGGGACAATACGTACATCATGACGATTGACTATAGCCACAGCCGGGCTCAGTTCAATGGTTACGTCATCGATATAGAATTGGTTATCAGCATCCGTAAAGTTGCTGGCAAAAGCCACATAACGTCCATTGCCTTGATAGGAGCTGAGATCCACATCAAAGAACTCAAATGCCTTATAACCCCATACGCGGCAGGTATCAACAGCCACAAAGGTTGTCGGGTCTTCAGGGTCTTCCATCACACCCACAATAATGGATTGGGCGTAGGTTTGTTTCTTATCGTATGTCGTTCCCCAGAAGGTAACGTGACACATTGACATAGAGAAGTTGTCAATACCCTTACCTGAGATCTCAGGTGAAGCCATATAGGAGAATTGTCCGGCAGGCACCATGGTGTTGTTTGCCGTAGTAAATGCACCGGAGGAAGATGTCTTCTGCCATACAAAGGCAACGGCAGGAGTTTTATCGGGCGAATAGAATTCAAAGTATTCTTCACCAATCCACAGGGGGATGACCGGTGCATATGCATCGCCAATGTCAATACCATTGCTCGAACCCCATGTCCATGTCGGTAAACGTAGGTCGGACATAGCATTGGACTTATATGAGATATTGAAATTCTCAAAATAGGGCACATACTTCACAGGTTTCACGCGGAAAGAGAAGGTAGGTGACCACGTAGAGTTCTCGAATTCACCGATAGAACGAATCTGGATGTAGTATGTTTGACCGGGTTCCAGATTTTCAACACGAATGTCTTGAATGCTACTTTCAACGGTAGAATCAACAAAAATCACACTATCCGCATGAATAGCCTCAGGATCCACATTTAAGTCCAAATCACGAGTTGCCATCACAAAATGGAAGAACTCAGCATCCTTACTGGCTTGCCACATGACATTCACACCATTATCGCGCATATCATACGTAACGATATCGTGCGGAACGGTGATTTGAGGTTTAGTACGAACCAAAACGGAGTCCAATACTATACCACGTCCCATATTTTCGTTGGCTTCAAAAGCAAGTTGATAGTCAACGCCAGCCAACGGCAGGTCGATTTCCTCAAACGTCCATTTCTGGATGTAATCAGTGTACTCGGTCAGCAGATTCCATTGTGTACCTGCACCGGAACGATAATAAATGCGCAAGGTGTCAAAATCAGCCGTCCACTTAGCCTGCGCATGATAAAAACGCAGAATGGGCTGATAACCTACTGACAAATCCATGACAGGCGTAATCAAACGAGTACGATAGCCTGTGGTTTGCACATTCTTACCTTCCTTGGGTTCTTGACGGAAATAAGCACGCCCCTTACCCACCACTGCATTAAGCGGGTGGTTCAAAGCGTCTCCACTTTCAGTCTTCCAAGGCTGACTGATGTCCGGGGTCTCAGTTACCCAAGCAGCTTTGACAACATCAAAGTACTCCTGAGTCCACCCCTCAGCAAAGCCATTCTCAAAACCATCTGAAAAATAGACAGTCTGGGCTTTGACCGGTAACAACATTCCCAATGTTATTACCAACAAAAAGAGAAGTTTTTTCTTCATAAGCTTGATCTTTTTTGGTTAATAAATGACTGATATACTTCAAAAAGTAAGTATCGTAATTCTTGTTTTTCGCACCCTACAAAAGTGATAAGGGGACAAAAAATCGCGTCAAAGG
>JAGHSR010000041.1 GCA_018065765.1 Candidatus Colicola coprequi | reverse complement strand
GAATTATAAATTAATACCTAAGATTTCCCTTTGGGTGCTTATGGCTCTGGGCTTTATCTTCTCGGTAATGTTCTACGTTGGCGGCAGCGAAGGAACACTTGAGGTAGCAGGCGATTTCCTCAATATCCCTGCATTTACCAACCTGTTCCTCACATGGAACTACATCCTCGTTGGATTAGTCTGCCTTATTACTCTCGCTGTTGTTGTTTACGAACTGATAAAAACTTTCCAAGTGGACAAGAAAAAAGCCCTTACCAGTTTGGCAGTCGTTGTCGGCTTCATTGCTCTGGTTGTTATCTGCTGGTGCATCGGTAGTCCTGAAGAAGTTAAAATTATTGGTTACGAAGGTACCGACAACGTCGGCGCAATGGCTCAATTGAGTGATGCTTGCCTGTGGCTGACCTACATCCTCACCATCGCTACTATCATCACAATGATTGGCGGTGTTATCTACACGAAAACCAGAAAATAATCTATTCGTAGTAACTTACTAAACAATAAAGAACAATGGCAAAGAAAATTCCACAGATAAATGCCAGCTCTATGGCGGATATCTCTTTCTTGCTGCTCATTTTCTTCCTTGTGACCACGTCTATGGACGTCAATCAGGGTCTTGCACGTCGTTTGCCCGCTCCCGTTCCACCCGATCAAAAAGTGGACGATACCGAGATTAACAAACGTAACTTGTTGGTGGTGAAGATCAACTCACTCAACCAACTCATGGTGCAAGGTCAGGAAATGGACGTTAAGCAACTGAAAGAGGAGGCCAAAAAGTTCATCGCCAATACCGATGACTTAGCCAACTACCCCAAACTCTACGAAGAAGATTTTGGCGCTCCTTTTGGTGTGATTAGATATACCAAAGAACATGTTATCTCCGTCCAAAATGACGTTGATACACAGTACCAGGCATATCTGAATGTCCAAAACGAATTGGTGGCTGCTTACAACGAACTTCGTGACGAGTGCGCACGGAAATATTTTCACGTTGGCTTCAACGAGTTAGATGAGGAATGGCAGAAAAAGATTCAAAAGATCTATCCTCAGAAGATTTCAGAAGCTGAACCTAAAAACTACGGAGGGAACTAATATGGCAAAAATACGTAGAAATGAAAAACGCGAGATGCCCGCTCTCAATACGTCATCTCTGCCCGATATCATCTTCATGTTGCTGTTCTTCTTCATGTCCGTAACATCCATGAAAGAGGTGTCTTACAAGGTTCAGTTCCAAAACCCGCAAGCTACCGAGTTGACCAAACTGGAGAAGAAATCCTTGGTTCGCTACATCTACGTAGGTACTCCTACTTCCGAGTTCCGCAAACAATATGGTGCTGAAACTCGTATTCAGTTGGACGATGCCTTCGCTGACAAAAGCGAAATAGGTGACTACATCGTTAATGAACGTTCTGCTATGAAAGAACAAGATCAAGGTTTGATGATTGTTTCCATCAAAGCAGACAAAGAAACGCGCATGGGTGTGATATCCGATATCAAACAGGAACTTCGTAATGCATATGCACTCAAGATTTCCTATGCGGCTACCCAACGTACCAGCTACTAATTAACGCTATACACAATACCAAAAGCGGCATCCGATGGGGTGCCGCTTTTGATTTCTATCAATTGTCACTTCGATTCCGACTTGGGGTTTGCCTCAACTGATATCAGACCAGTTATCCTGTGTGAGTCGAAGTATATTGAGTCGATTGACATAGATGCGATTTTGTTCGTTCTCCAACAGAGGATCTTCGCTCAAAATCTCCATAGCTGCCTGACGGGCTTTCTCTAACAACTGCGTATCGGTTGCCAAACTGGCAATGTGTAATTCAAAGGGTTGTCCTGATTGCAATGTTCCCTGCATATCACCGGGTCCACGAAGTTTAAGGTCTGCCTCTGCGATGCGAAAACCATCGTTCGTTTCCACCATCACATCCATCCGCGCCCTCGACTCCTTACTCAGTTCCAATCGGGTCAGCAACAGACAGTAACTCTGCTCCGCACCACGTCCTACACGACCGCGCAATTGGTGTAACTGACTCAGCCCAAAGCGCTCAGCGTTCTCTATAATCATCACGGACGCATTCGGCACATTCACGCCCACCTCTATCACCGTTGTTGCTACCAATATCTGCGTCTCTCCGGCAACGAACCGTCTCATCTGTTCTTCCTTATCCGCTGCCTTCATCTGACCGTGAAGCATCGAAATCTTGTATTGGGGGAAGGTGTCGCACAATCGGTTGAAACCATTTTGCAAATCCTGCAGGTCCAACTGCTCGTTCTCCTTGATGAGGGGAAAAACCACATACACCTGACGTCCTAACGACACTTGCTCAGCAATAAAGCGATTGACTGTCGCACGATTTTGTATTGAGTAATGTCGTGTATAAATAGGCTTTCTGCCGGGGGGAAGTTCATCAATTATACTGGTTTGCAGGTCACCATACACCGTCATCGCCAGTGTACGCGGGATGGGTGTTGCCGTCATGACCAGCACATGAGGCGGAGTTGAGTTCTTATACCACAAGCGAGCCCGTTGCGCTACACCAAAACGGTGCTGCTCATCCACAATACACAAGCCTAAGTTGGCAAACTGAACATTATCCTCCAACAAGGCATGCGTACCTATCAGTATATCGATTGTCCCATCCTGTAAGTCACGATGCAGGGGTTCACGTTGTTTGGCAGTCGTGGATCCGGTAAGTAGTGCTACACGGACACTCGTCTTTGCCAACATTTGTGTTACGGTCTGATAGTGCTGATTGGCCAAAATCTCAGTAGGTGCCATGATACACGTTTGATAACCATTGTCGGCAGCCAAGAGAGCACACATCAGTGCGACCAACGTTTTGCCACTACCCACATCTCCTTGCAAAAGACGATTCATCTGACGTCCGGACTTAAGGTCTGCTTGTATCTCTCTAATAACACGTTTTTGGGCATTCGTCAGCGGGAATGGCAAACATTGCTGATAGAAATGGTGAAAATGATGCCCCACCGTCTGCATAACGTAACCTTCATGCTGCTCACGGCGTTTCATCTTACGCAAGATGGACAATTGGATATAGAACAACTCCTCAAACTTAAATCGCTCCCGAGCGCGTCTCATCGTTGGTGTATCTTTGGGAAAATGGATATTGGACAACGCCTCCGTCATACCCATCAGGTGATACCGCCTCACCACATCCATGCCCAAGGTCTCTGCCACGCCCTGCTGCAAGTCGGGTTTGAGGGCTGCTATGATGGTTCGTACCCCTTTGCTGTTCAACCCGGCACTTTTCATCCGCTCTGTTGTGTTGTAATATGGTTCCAAACCCTGTATCTTCTCAGGGGACACCTTGGACATAAGAGTCAATTCCGGATGTACAAAATTGTACGTATGATTATAGCGGGAAGGCTTACCAAACAGCAGATAGGGCTGATTGAGTTCCAACTTGACGTACTGAATGGAGCGAAACCATACCAACTCCACCACATGGTCGCCATCAGAGAAAGTTGCCACCAGTCTTGCTGTCTTACCCACTCCGATGATATGCGACTCGGTTATTTGACCTACTATTTGAACAAAGGTGTCTTCGTCCGCTATCTCGGCAATTCGGTAAATACGACTGCGGTCAATGTACTTATACGGATACACATGCAGCATATCCAAAGCCGTTACCACCTTCAGTTCATGACGAAGAATGTCGGCACGCTTTGTGCCGACACCCTTACAATATGCTATGTCTCGTACAGAGAGATCCATAGTATTACCTGCAATATAGAAGCCCCGTAGCCCTTAACTCCGAAATCAATTATTGCAGACGGAAGTTAACAGGCACGGTATATTTCACACGTACAGGTTTGCCGCGTTGCTTACCGGGTTTCCATTTAGGCATGGACTTGATGACGCGCACAGCCTCTTTGTCAAGCGATGGGTCACCACCGGAACGAACGACCTCTACCTCCACGATAGCACCGTCTTTGTTCACAACGAACTGGCAAATAACACGACCTTGAATACCGTTCTCTTGTGCGATGACAGGATACTTGACATTTTCACTCAGGTATTTGAACAGTGCCTGCTGTCCCCCCGGGAACTCCGGCATCGTTTCTACAACGACAAAGACTACATCTACGTCTTCTTCCGCATCCTGTTTAACTTCCACAGGAGCCTGAATCACAATCTCTTGATTCTTGTCATCTTCTGTGTTGATTTCAACAGACTCTACTTCTTTGTCGTCGTCCACAATGACAAGCTCTTCAACAGTCTGAATCTCTGGGGGTGGAGGTGGAGGTGGGGTTTCTTGGGTGGTTTGCTGAATTTCAATCTCATCCTCAATAAGGAAATCGGTATCAGCAACTTCATACTTGGTCACTTCTTTCTCCGTCCATTCCAATGCGACGTAGCAGACACTCAACACAAAGACAA
>JAGHSR010000094.1 GCA_018065765.1 Candidatus Colicola coprequi | reverse complement strand
CATCAGCCCGTCTAAGATAAGTTTCATCGGGGAGAACATCCCGAAAATACTGATGGTAGCGATGAGTGTGGGGACATACAAGTCGGTTGCTTCGGTGGCAGCTGCAAACCAACGCGAATGCCCTTTTTGAAGGGAGTTGCAATAGCTATCCACTACAATGACCGAGTTATCCACAATCATTCCTAACACCACAATCAATGCCGCTAAAGTAACGGTATTGAGTTCCAAGCCAAAGAGGTACATGATGCCAATCGTGATGGCGGTACAGATTGGCACCCCAGTAGAGGCTACGATGGCAGTCTTCAGAGGGAAAAGAATGAGCATCACTGCTACCACGACAAGGATACTGATAAGAATATCTTTGAGGAAAGACACGACAGAGTCATTGACCACTTTTGGTTGGTCGGTCACGCGATGCATCTTCACATCTGCCGGCAGTTCGGCTTTGGCAAGGGCTAATTTCTTATCTATCTCTTCTCCAAACCGGACGATATTATGCCCCGGTTGCATCTCAATCGAAAGCATGACCGCCGAGGCTTTCTTTTGTTCATAATAATCAATATAGCTGTCCGCTTTATACTCGCGATGGATAGAGGCTATATCCTTCAACCGGACCACACTTTGTGTTGCCGGATCGGTATAGACAATCTGTTCACCCACCTCATATTCCGAACCTAAAGGGATATCAATATGCAATTGGGCTTGTCCTGCTTGGCCACCGGTGGTGCCGCTAACCGTTCGGAGTCCTTGCGTAGCAAACATAGCAAAGAGCGACTTATGGTCGATGCCATAGCGAGCCAGCTGTTTGATGTCAATATCGACCACAATCTGCTCCGTTTGTTCGCCCAAGACCTTAATCTTTCCCATTTCGGGAATGGTGCGCAGATAATTACTGATGGTTTTGGCATAATCGTTCAACTCGCGCGGGTTATGGTCCTCGCTCTCAATGGCAAGGAGCATAGAAGAAGTGTTACCAAAGTCATCTATCACCAAGACAGTGAGAACTCCTTTGGGCAGTTTGGTGAGTTTGACCAAGTCTAAACCGGAGCGGATCTTTGCCCAAACCTCATCCTTGCGCTTCACCGATTGGTTGAGTTCGGTGATGATATACACGATACCGTCCTTGGTGGTGGAATAGGTGAACTTCTTATTCACCTCCTCATAGGAAAAGAGGCAATCCTCTAACGGTCCCGTCACTTGTTGCTCTATCTCTTGTGCTGTTGCTCCCGGGTAGATGGCTACCACAACGGCTTGACGAATCGTCACCTGCGGAAACTCGTCCTTATTCATTTTTATAAGGGCGTATATACCGAATAGGCAAAGGACGGTCATCACAAAAAAGACCATCTTATGTCCCCGCATTGCTGCTTCTATATGATTTCGCTTTGTCATTGTATATCCACTATTTGAATCTTAGCCCCCTGACTGAGTTTTTGATAACCATCTCGCACCACGATATCCCCTTTTTCAAGCCCTTTGGTCACGATTACTCCTTGAGTGACAAACATGCCTGTCTTTATCGTACGACGCTCTGCTTGACCATCAACGATAACCCAGACGGATTTGCTGTTTTTATGGGTTTGGATGCATTCTGCAGGAAGAACAATCCCCCGCTGCTGTTCGCTAATCAGTTGCACCTTTGCTACCATATCCGGTAAAAGTTGCGTCGGGAGCGAATCAAGAATATTCAGTTTTACATTATAGGTGTGCGCAGGAGAGGAGGAGGTTAAGTCTTTCTCTACCACCTCGCCCATACAAGATAAATCAACCGAAGGAATATAAATCATACCCTTCTCCTTCTCAATGATGTGAGATATCTGCACTTCCGGAACAGGAATAACGATGGTCATCTGTTCATTCTCCATCACCTCTACCGCCGGTACAGCGGGTAAGAGAATCTGTCCCTCGCTCGCATAGATAGCACTTACTATCCCATAGTTGGCGGCACGTAAGGTTGTGTTCTCTACCTCCTGTTGAGCCAAATCAACCATCGTTTGAGCTTGATGGAGTTTGGTCTCAATATCTATCAGTTTCACTTGGGGAACGCCCCCTTTGTCATACACTTTTTTAACTCGTTGATAACCATCTTTCGCCTGCTTGAGGGTTGCCTTCGCCGCTCGCAAACTATTGCGTTGCTGAGTATCATCAACTTTCATAAGAGGTTGGCCCTTCATTACCTCTTGACCTAATTTACAATATACTTCCGTTACACGTCCTCCAAGGTTAAAACTAAGAACCGTGGATTGGCGGGGTTGGACACGACCGACGTAGGTGTGGGTGTTGATGGATTCGGTGGTGTCAATGATGGTGACACACACAGGAATAGACCGAACCTGTTGTTGTGTTTGCGGTTGGCACGCAAGCAAACACAACCCCAGACAACTAATAATTATTTGTTTCTTCATTACTTATTCTTTTTTGCGATGGATTGTACATGAGCTTTGAGCACTCGAACCGAGTCATCAAGGACGATAGCGGTGTCTTTGAGGACGATGCGGACAGTGTCTCTATTTTCGCCGTAATACTGACAGTCAAACACGATGGCATTATCATACATCGTGGCAGAACCGCTGATGGTAGTAGGATAGTCGTGCATTCCTATACTTACTACGCGCGCAAAAGGAGAGAAACTGAGTTTTTTCTCTTCAATCTTTCCTTTTGTTTGATAGGCAGGACCCGCTAATTCATTCATAAGGAGCAGTACACTGTCGTTATTATGCAAATCGACAATCTCTAACTGTCCCACTTCAACGGGTAGGCTAAGGGTGCTCTCTAAAACCGATGTTTTGTAAGAATACGTACCAAGGGCTGTTTGTACTTCGTTTTTACAACTACTGAGCAAGAAAAGGAGCATTATAACTCCTAAAAAAATCTTTTTCATACCTTATCATTTTAATTTCGAGTGCAAAATTACTGCTTTTTTTTGATATAACAGTAGACTTTTTGTCCATAATAATGTGCATTTTTGCCACAAACAGCATTTTTCACAACAAAAAACGATATTTTGTATATGATATTTGAAAAAAAAGTTGTATCTTTGCAGTCGATTTTGACAATACGCCTTATGATTTACAAGAACGAACTATTTTTACTGACGGACAATATCGACGAGATGTCCAATCCCGATCCTGCCACAGGGCAATTCCTGGCTATCGTCTATTGTAAACAAGGCAAGATGCAGTTGACTTGGAATGGTTGTCAGTTGGAGATGGGTACGAACGATTTATTAGTCTGTATGCCCCATTCACTGATTAACCACTATCTACGTTCCGGCGATTTCTTAGGAGGTGTGATTTGTATCTCCGAACACTTGTTTGACGAGTTGATGCTGGATTGCTTCCACTTGGAAGCACACTGGTGGGAAAAATACAGTTATATCCAATCCACTCCCATTCACCACTTGGACGAGCGACACGTGCGATTGATGGATACGTATTTGCAGTTATTGATTGAGTTACTTGAAGACGAACACACAGCGTATCATAAGCAAGTACTGCGCACCATCGCACAAGCGGCCGCTTATGAGTGTTTATCGTACTTAGAGGACCATCTCTCCGTATCTTCAAGAGAACAAACAAAAGGCAAGTCGGATATCTTCCGGCGGTTTGTGCTTTTAGTTCGCGAATATGGTACAGTTCACCACGATGTGCAGTGGTACGCGTCGCAGTTGGCGATTACGCCGAAGTATTTGTCGGTCATTAGCAAGAAAGAAAGCGGCTATACCGCATTGGAGATTATTCACAAAGTGACCAACGAAGAGATTACTAAATTATTAAAAAACTCGTCATTAACAATAAAAGAGATTGCATTTCGCCTTCGATTCTCCGACGCGT
>JAGHSR010000005.1 GCA_018065765.1 Candidatus Colicola coprequi | reverse complement strand
AACCAAGGACTTGGCAGAAACATGGTATGTTGCCGGTCTGATTGGCTACCGCCAAAACTACATGGAGCGCATCAACGCATCTATTTCTCATACACCGATGGATGTGGTTAAAATGGGCGAAAGTGTCATGGAGAGCCTTACCTATTGGAAAAAAGCCGATGAACTGGCTATGCAACCACAAAAGGACAAAAAAGGTAATGTCATTGTTGACAAAAAGGGCAACCACAAGTATGACCTCAAAACACGCAAGAACATTGCTGACAAAGTGCTGGAGTATTACACCGGTCAGGAACTGATCTACTACGGTAGCCAAATGAACGACGACCACAACTACGAGGACGCTTATCGCTATTTCACTGAGTTTCTTAACATTCCCGCTTTGCCCATGATGCAGGATGCTAAGTATCAGGAAAAAATGGTCAAAGATAGTACCTATTATTTATATAAGTACTACGCAGCTCGTTTTGCTTACAGCGCTGAGATGTACGATGATGCAATTGCTATTTTCCGCGAGTTGTCCACCGGTAACGTAGAAGCTTCTTCTTCCGCTCAATATCTCTATCAATGCTATATTGACAAGAAAGATAGCGCTACCGCCAACAATATCCTGGACGAGTGCATCAAACGTTTCCCTAACGATGAGTGGTTCCTCCAAAATCGTATCAACAACTTGGTACAAGCAGGCGACAAGGACGCTGCTTTGCGCTATCTTGATCAAGCCATCGCTATGGCTCCTCAAGGTCAGTATTACAACTCCAAAGGTTCTATTCTTAGCCTACAGGGACGCTTCGAAGAAGCTTTCGCTGTTTTTGAAAAAGCCTTGTCCATGGAACCCGAAAATGCACTGTTCCTATCCAGTTACGGCTTTGCATATATCGACAAGGGCAATCAGCTCAACGATGCTGCTACCTATATGGATGCTAAGGAGTACAAGAAAGCGAAAGTGGAAATTGATGCCACTTTTGCTAAAGCTCTTCCCTATTTTGAGAAGGCTTATCAACTCGCTCCCCAGAACGAAGAGTACAAACGCAATCTCCGTCAACTCTACTACCGTCTCGGTATGAAAGATAAATACGATGCACTGGCTGCTGAATAATGGGACGCATCTTAGCCATTGACTACGGACAAAAACGAACAGGATTAGCCGTTACGGACCCACTCCGCATAACGGCTAATCCGTTGTTGACCATTCCTACTGCGGAACTACAGGCGTGGCTCACAGCAGAACTGCAAAAGGGGGAAATAGACACCGTAGTCATAGGCCATCCTACGCAACTCAATGGACAGGATTCTGCTTCGATGCAGTATATAATTCCGTTTCAAAATTGGTTTCGTAACCATTTCTCCATACCACTCATACCGTTTGACGAACGTTTCACTTCTACCTTAGCACATCAGGCTATGATAGCCGGAGGCATGAGCCGAAGTCAACGCCGTAACAAAGCCGTGGTGGACAAAATAGCTGCCTGCATCATCCTTGAAGACTACCTGACTTCCTTGTGATTCGAACATCGCGAGATAAATAATCACCAATCACCAATCAACAATCACAAATCACAAATAACCAATCACAAATAACAAATGAAACAATATGATTCTACCTATCTATTTATATGGTCAACCTGCCTTGCGTAAACCCACTGAGATGGTGGAGGAGGGTAGTATCGATGTGAAGCAATTCATTGCCGATATGCAAGAAACACTTACAGCAGCCGAAGGTTGTGGCTTGGCTGCTCCACAAGTGGGCAAATCCCTTCGCCTATTTCTTGTGGATGGATCTGAATTGGCAGAGGATTATCCCGATTGTGCCGATTTCCGGCAGGTGTTTATCAATCCGGAAATCATTGAACTGAGTGAAGAGACTAGCGCTTATAGCGAAGGCTGTCTCTCCCTGCCGGGTATATCAGAGAATGTCGTTCGCCCCAGAACCATCACGATACGATATCAAGATGCCGATTTTCAATGGCACACCGATACCTACACCGATTTTAAGGCACGCATCGTGCTCCATGAGTATGACCATCTGGAGGCACACGTCTTTACCGATCGTATTTCACCGTTGCGCAAATCACTGGTTCGTGGCAAATTGCTTAATTTAGCCAAGGGAAAGACTGTTGCCCGATACAGGTATAAGAAGAATTGAAGATTGAATATTTTAACTATTATATTGATTAGCGTGGGATTGGCGATGGACTGCTTTGCAGTGAGTGTCGCTAAAGGATTAGCCGTTGATGTACACGAGGTATTCGCTAAACGCCAACACCCTTGGCTGATGGCAGTGCTCTTTGGGCTTTTCCAAGGACTAATGCCGCTGATGGGGTACTATGCAGGCACGCTGTTTTCAAACTTCTTTAATCAATATTCCGGCATCATCGCGCTTGTGCTGTTGGGGTATATCGGAGGAAAGATGGTGTGGGAAGGATGTCATAAGACCGCTACGCTGACAGACCGCCCCAATGATTTTTCGTTGAAGACGTTGTTTGTGTTAGCAGTGGCGACGAGTATTGACGCCCTTGCAACGGGAGTCATATTTATTCCCGTTCCTCACGTGCTCTGGCTTGCTATCGCCATCATAGCCCTTACTTCTTTTCTATTCTCTCTCATGGGCTACCTGATTGGAGTGTATGTGGGGCAACGTTTCCACTTCAATGTGGAGTTGTTAGGAGGAATTATTCTCGTAACGATAGGTCTAAAAATCTTTATTGAGGGCGTTTTCTTATGATGGTTAGCCCGTCGCGTATGGGTAAAATCACTTTCTCTAAGCGATCATCTTTCGCCACCATATCATTGAATGCGCGCAGTCCGAGAGTCTGCGCGTCTTTGTCATAACTTGGGTCAACGACATGCCCGTCCCATAGGGTGTTGTCTGCAAGTATCCATCCGCCTTGTACAACAAGCGGATAGACATCCTCCATGTATGTGCAGTACTCCCGCTTATCCGCGTCTATGAAGACAAGGTCATACTTCTGCCCTTTGACTTCATCATCGTGCTTCAGTATCTGTTTGGCATCCCCTATTTTGAGTCGAATCTTCTCTCCTAATGGCGACTGTTCCAAGTGATGAAGAATCATCTCCTCCAACTCGTCGTTGTGCTCAATGGTCACTATCTCGCCGTTTTCGCTCAAACCTTCTGCCAGACACAAGGCACTATATCCGGTAAAAGTGCCGAGTTCCAAGATGCGCTTAGGTCTTATCATATGGCTTATCATAGCCAGCAATCGCCCCTGCACTTGCCCGGACAACATGTGCGGATTGATGACGTTCAAGTGGGTAGTGTGCGTTATCTGCCTAAGCAATTCTGTTTCTTCAGAACTATGCTTCTCTATGTATTCTTGTATATCCATGGTGGCACTTTAATTTCAGGTGGTTCACATTATCTTTCGTTGCTTTCGTTGTCTGCGCTGCTAAAAATCTTTTGCAAAAGTACAAAAAAACTTGCATACGTCAAAATTTTGCAGTAATTTTGCAGGCAAATAAATCAAAAAAACAAATAATGGAGAAAGTTATTAGCGGAATTCGCCCTACGGGCAATTTGCATTTGGGTAATTATTTTGGGGCTGTCAAAAGTTTTGTGCAGATGCAGAACGAATACCAATGTATGTTCTTCATCGCAGATTGGCACTCACTCACGACGCACCCTACGCCTGACAATATTCGCAATTCGGTACGTACCATCCTCTCTGAATATCTGGCATGCGGTATCGATCCGGAGAAAGCTCCAATCTACGTGCAGAGCGATGTTAGACCTGTGCTTGAGCTCTATTTATACTTCAATATGAATGCCTATTTGGGCGAATTGGAACGTGTCACGTCTTTCAAGGACAAGGCACGCACTCAGCCTGACAATGTCAATGCCGGCTTGTTGACCTATCCGACCCTGATGGCAGCGGATGTACTTGCGCATAAGGCAGACAAGGTGCCCGTAGGCAAAGACCAAGAGCAGAATATGGAGATGATGCGTCTCTTTGCGCGTCGTTTCAATCGTATTTATGGGGTGGAGTACTTTAAGGAACCTGAGTCCTACCATTTTTCTGCCAAAGCAATCAAAGTGCCCGGACTGGACGGATCGGGCAAGATGGGCAAGAGCGAAGGAAACGCTATTTACTTGTGCGATGATGAAGCTACCATCAAGAAGAAAGTTATGCGTGCTGTCACCGACGGTGGTCCTACCATGCTCAATCAAGAGAAACCCGAACCCATCCGCAACCTATTCACTATGATGGAGATAGTGTCGGATAAGCAGACCTACGACTACTTTAACGATCAGTACAACAACATGGCAATTCGCTATGGCGATATGAAAAAACAACTCGCGGCTGATATCAACGCCTTCTGTGCACCTATTCGCGAGCGTATTCTTCAATATCGTGCAGACGAAGATTATTTGACTCGCGTAGCGCGTCAAGGTGCTGAGCGTGCCTCCGAGAGCGCTGAACAAACCCTCCGCGAAGTTCGCGAAATCATAGGTTTCCGTAAATAATGAAACGCTGGCTTGGCATATTACTATTGGTGCTAACCATCGCCTGCTCGTGGGTGATGGCAAACGACTATGTGGATGATGTCTATGTGTGGATTCCCAAAACGGCTTCAATGCCCACCACCGCACGTACGACACAGCGCGTAGCCGTCTCTACTGCGCAACCTGCAGAGCAACCTACTTTCACAATCGAATTCCTCGATGATAGTATAACTCGACAAAACCCTGATACCGTTGTTCGTGCCATCATCCGTCGTTAAATATTGTGGCTTGCTGTTGTCGCTTGTGTGGACCTTGTCTTTGTCAGCACAAGATGGACAAGTCTTTGCCGAACGTGACAATATCGGTACGGCACGCTATGTCGGTATGGCAGGTGCTATGACTGCCGTGGGGGCTGACCCTTCCGCTGTGTTGGATAATCCGGCAGGATTGGGCTTGTATCGTCGTTTCGAATTATTAGCTACATTCTCTGAGAATATGGATTTTGTGGCGCAATCGGGACAAGAAACATACAAACGTTATCGATTCACTGTTCCGCAATTGTCAGCTGTATTTGCGTTTGGTGCGCCTGAACGCAGCAGAGGATTGGTGTACAGCAACCTTATGTTCTCCTATCAACGAATCAAGAATTTTCATCGCACCTCATTCTCATCTTTGCCCCAACAGGCATATTCTTTGTCTAATGTGGTCGCTGACAAAACGCAAGGACTTCATTTTTTGGATTTGTGTGCAGATGGACGCTGGGATGATGAGAATATTGGCTGGCTCAGTTGCTTAGGTTTTGATGCCTACATGATAGATACAACTGCCAATGGCGCCACTGAATGGAAATCCACCCTTAGTCCCATCGAATCGGTCAAGTATGCCATCTCGGTTGATGAATCTGGCTCAATGGATGAATATTCGCTGGTGTGGGGTAGTAATATATCCAACCGTTGGTATATTGGTATTGGAATGGGACTGCGCACACTCAGTTACTCCAAGGCAACGCGTTATGAGGAAAGGTCGCAGTCTGGCAGTAGCGTGACTCTCAATACTTATCTTTCTCAGTCTGCTTTGGGAGTGAATGGTTCGTTTGGTGTTATTTATCACCCTATTCGTAACCTGCGATTGGGATTATCGTTCATCACTCCCACTTCGCTTGCCATGACGACCAAGACCAACGCGGACATCCTCTCTGCCAACTATGCCGTGGATGTGGAGGGCAACAAAACTCACGGTCAACAAACACCCTCTATCTCGCTCAACTATAGATTGATTAATCCTTTGAGAACTACAGTAGGAGCAGCTGCTATCTTCGACCGCGGATTGGTTTCTATGGAATACGATTACGCTCATCAGCGCGACATAGACGATATTCATACACTCAAGATAGGCGGAGAGGTGGTGCTGCATCCTGTCTTGTTCCTTAATGTGGGGTATGCGTACGAATCTACTTTCCAACGCACGGATTATCGCTGTATCTTGCCGGAAACATCGGTTCGTACAGATTTAGATTTTCGTAATGTCAAGGGGACGCATTTTGTAGGGGCAGCATTTGGCTATCGTGGTCATTATGCGACGGCTCAACTGGGCTATCAATACCGTTTTCAGAGACAACATTTCTATGCTCACGAATGCCAAACGAAACCGGCTGATATGACTGCTCAAACCCATCGAATAGTCCTTACTGTCGCATGGCATAATTAGATGGTTTTCGTTGACGTTAATGTTCAGATACCGAACTGCAAAGAGACCGGAAAACTCAACAAATACAATTCAACGAGGTACATACACCTTCAATGGCGTGCCGATACTTTCCGCCGTGACCACGTGAGTGTAGCGATAAGTTGGTCGGATTACAAAGAACTTGCACACCTCAAATCCTGTTTTCAGGAGTTTTCTCGAGTAAAAGCAGTTCGGTATCTTTTTTTGCAAAAAAATTTGCGCGGTCAAAAAAAATGTTGTACTTTTGCACGATAATTT
>JAGHSR010000134.1 GCA_018065765.1 Candidatus Colicola coprequi | reverse complement strand
CTCAAGAACATGGTTCCGGAGGATTTCCCATATAGTATTCGCGTCGTATCTGATATTCTCGAATCCAACGGTTCATCCTCTATGGCAACTGTATGCGCAGGTTGCTTGGCTCTGATGGACGCCGGTGTACCTATCAAGAAGCCTGTTTCAGGTATCGCAATGGGTATGATTAGCGAACTCGTAGGTGACAAGCTCAACTACAAGATTCTGAGTGACATTCTCGGTGACGAAGATCACCTCGGTGACATGGACTTCAAGACTACCGGTACACGCGATGGTCTGACCGCTTGCCAAATGGATATCAAGGTGGATGGTCTGAGTTATGAAGTACTCGAGAACGCTTTGGAACAAGCTCACCAAGCCCGCATGTTTATCTTAGACAAGATTTGCGAGTGCATGCCTGCTCCTCGTGCTGACCTCAAACCTCATGCTCCACGTATTGTTGAGTTCTATATTCCTAAAGACATGATTGGCGCAGTGATTGGCCCCGGTGGTAAGATCATCCAAGGCATTCAGGCAGAGACCGGTGCTGTTGTTTCCATCGATGAGGACGAGAAGGGCGGCAAGGTACAAGTATGCTCCAACAACGGTGAGTCCATGCAGGCTGCTGTGGCTAAGATTAAGGCTATCGTGGCTCTGCCTGAGGTTGGCGAGACCTATCAATCTACCGTTAAGTCCATCATGCCTTACGGCTGTTTTGTAGAGTTCATGCCGGGTAAAGAAGGCTTGCTCCACATCAGCGAGATTGATTGGAAGCGCTTTGAGACCATGGAAGAGACAGGTATCAAAGAAGGTGATAAGGTCATGATTAAGCTTATGGAGGTAGATGAGAAGACCGGCAAGTTCCGTCTCTCTGCTCGTGCTCTCAAAGAGAAACCCGAAGGCTACGTAGAGCCTGAACGTCCAGCACGTCAACCTCGTGGTGATCGTGGCGAACGTCCTGAGCGTCGTGGTCCGCGTCCTGAACGTCATGATGGCGCTAATCACGATTTTGATGGCGATGGTGCCAAACTGGAACGCCGTCACTAATTGACACACATAACGACAAACCATCCGTCATCTAATTCGATTTCGGGTGGTTTGTCCTCTAAAACAGTTATGTCAATCTACCGAATGAGACATCTTGGTGTCCTCCTACTAATATCCATTGGGCTTCTATGCTGCCGCCCCACCGCAGTGCATCAGGAGTCGCGCGTTACGCATTGCGAATCGACTCTTCGTCTTGCTGTCACATCGGCTACTCACATCGGTTTTCTCAGCGAATTGGATGAATTAGACTGCGTGGTGGCTGTTTGCAACAAACAGCAGATTTACACCCCCCTACCCGACTCCGTTATGGACTTAGGTGATGCCACTTCGCCCAATCTGGAAGCGCTGGTTTTGGCGCATGTGGATGCTGTGTTGGTTTGCTCATATGCAGGCAGCCAACTGGAGTCGCAACTTGCGCGCTTAGGTATTCGCGCTATCCCCATCAACGAGTGGCAGGAGACCACTCCACTTGCACGCGCAGCATGGATTAAACAACTCGGTCGCGAACTGGGATGCGAAGCCAAAGCCGATAGTATTTACCGCGCCATTGAAACACGTTACTGCCATTTAGTCCAAACACAAGCCTCAGTCGTTCCAACCCGAATCATGACCGGAAGCAACTACCGTGGCACATGGTATGTCCCGTCGGGACAATCGTTCATGGGGCAATTATTTCACGATGCGGGGTTTGTCTATCCCTACGACAACGATACACGTTCAGGCAGTATTCCGCTCACATTGGAAGCATGTCTTTTGCAGTTTCGTGAGGCGGATGTATGGGTGGGAAGTGATGCTCGTACACTAAGCGAACTGCGTGCCATGGACGACAAACACACATGGTTTCGCGCATACCAAACCAATCATGTCTATAATTGGCTCTGCCAATCGACGTCAACAGGAGCCAACAATTTTTGGGAACGAGGTGTCGTTCACCCCGAAGAAATTCTCGAAGATTTAATCCATATCCGTCTCCACCAAGACGATAGTCTTCACTATGCTCTTCATTTAGAGAACGGAGAACTATAAAGCCATTACGTTCTATCTAATCGAGACAGTAGATCGCGGACAACTACAAGTTTTTTTAATATACAAGAGGACAAAGAAAAAAATCGTCAAAGAAGCAGAGATTGAGGAGAAAAATCCGAATGAGAATCATTTTTACAAAATTAAAAGCGTTTTCACTTGCCCATTCAGAAAATTTGTCGTACCTTTGTGCGGTTTAATGGATTTGTTTTATTTTTTACAAAAATAAGGATATGAAGAATATTGCTTTCATCATCAACCCGATATCAGGAACACAAAACAAAAAGAAGTTGCCCAAACAGATATCTTCTTTGTTGGATCATAATCAATGGTTGGAGAATATCGTCTTCACCGAATATTCCGGACATGCTACCCAATTAGCGAAACAGTTTGCGCAAATGGGTTTTGATGCTGTAGTGGCAGTAGGTGGCGATGGCACCATCAACGAGGTGGCATCCGGGCTCAGAGATACCGAAACGGCTCTCGGCGTTATTCCTGTAGGCAGTGGAAACGGCTTTGCACGGCATATAGGTGTCTCTATGCGTATCAACAATGCCATCAACTTGATTAACCATTCCGAGAAATTGAAAGCAGACTATGGCCTGGTGAATGGGCGGATGTTCGTCTCAACTTGCGGTGTGGGGTTTGATGCCTTGATTGCTGATCAGTTTGCCAATGCAGGTGCACGTGGACTGAAAACATACTTACAAAACATTCTTCGTGACCTATTTCAATATAAACCTGAGACCTACCATATCGTAGGTGATGGCATCGATTTGACAACCGAAGCATTCCTTATCACCTTTGCCAATGCAGGGCAATGGGGTTACGAAGCCTATATAGCGCCCAAAGCCAGCATACAAGATGGCAAGATGGATATAGCCATTTTGTCTAAGTTTCCTGCTATCGTGGCTCCCGCAATGGCGATAGGGCTTTTCACCAAAACAATAGACAAAGACCTGCATGTCAATATAGTCAAAGCTAAGAAAGTGACTGTCACTCGCGAAAAAGAAGGTCCGATGCACATTGATGGCGACCCGGTGACCATGCCGCAACAGTTGGAAATAGAAATCGTAGAAGACGGATTGCGAATCTTAGCGGAGAAGAGATTTTAACACGACACAATATGCAAATCAAGATTATCAATCATAGCACGAATGCGCTACCGCGCTACGAAAGCGCCATGGCAGCAGGAATGGATATCCGTTGCAATATCTCTGAGGCAGTTACGTTGCTACCGATGGAGCGCAGACTGATACCAACAGGACTATACATTGAGTTGCCCGAAGGGTACGAGGCACAAATACGCCCTCGCAGCGGGTTAGCCCTCAAACGCGGACTGACTGTACTGAATTCTCCGGGCACTATAGATGCTGATTACCGCGGTGAGATAGGTGTCATACTCATCAATCTCAGCGAACACCCACAAACCATCGAGCCCGGTGAACGAATTGCACAAATGGTTATTGCCCGCTATGAACAAGCCGAACTGATAGAGGTTGAAGTCTTGGGGGAAACCGAACGTGGACAAGGAGGGTTTGAACACTCAGGAAAGAATTAAGGATTGAGGAAATAAACGTGACATTGGTTATCAAACATTTCAAATTGATATTACTATCCATCCTGCTGACAGTTAGTTTGGCAAGTTGGGCAAAGGGATTTACCATCACCCCCACTCTCACGGTGGAGGAGCAGCAGCGGTTTAAGTACTACTTTTACGAGGCAGAGCGTCTGTTTCAGAATGAGGAGTACCCATTGGCTTACAATCTGCTGCAATTTTGCTATATGCTCAACCCCAACGATGCGATGGTCAACTTGTATTTGGGTACATTTTTAGAGGGATACCGGCAGTCAGACAAAGCCCTACCTTATTTTCGTCGCGCCTATCAAATGAACCCCGATGACCTATGGTCACAATACACGATTGCCCTATTCAATTCCGAAACTGAAGACAATCGCAAGGAATGTATCCGTATTTTGGAAGCGATGACCAAAAAGCAGTCTCCCGCCTCCGGATCTCCAACGGACATGGCTTCTGTTTGGGATAATTTGCGACAAGCTTACACTGCCACCCATGAATACAAAAAGGCCCTACACGCACAGGACGAATTAGACAAGATAGAGGGTTACAACGGGATGTCTGCCATCAACCGCTATCGTATCCATGTATTGATGCAGAAACCCAAAGATGCCATAGCTGACATCAATCGTTATCTGGAGGAGGACCCGACGAACCTACAATTCCATCTGTTCCGTATTCAATTGTACGAGTACATACATGTCTCCATCGGCACGCTTTACCCTGCCTACGAACAGATATTGGAACTGGATCCTTACAATGCACTTGTTCTCAATAACTACGCCTACCATTTGGCAACCCACGGAGGTGATTTACGGCGTGCCGAACAGATGAGCCAACGCGCCATCCAGATAGAGAGCGAAAATCCAACCTATCTTGACACTTACGCGTGGGTGCTTTATTTACAGGGACAGAAATCGTTGGCGGAGTTTTATATCCGTCGTGCCATTAGTCTCATTCCGGCAGAAAAAGTACCCGAAGAAATACAAGTCCATTTAGAAGAAATCATAGGATTGTAGATTGTAATATGAAACACGTATCGCATATTTTGTGTATTGTGCTTGCCGTGCTATTGGCATCGTGCGGAGCTCAAAAAGGGATGAAGAAGCCCAAACACCTTACGGCAGAAGTCAAGAAAGCACAACTTCATATCGAAATGGATGACAAACAGTATGACCTGACAGCATCCATGCAAACCGTTGCCAATTCCTATGCCGTTCTGTCCATCACTCCTCTACTGGGCATCGAAATGGCTCGCGTCGAAGCCATGAAAGATAGCGTGTGGGTCATTGACAAGATTCATCGCAAATACGCTGTCGTTCCATACGGTCAACTCAATCTGGTACTGACCCCCAACGTTCATCTGAGAAACTTAGAGGACATCGTGATGGGTACCGGACTGAAAGAAGGCGAAAAAACACAAACCTTGCGTTACAAGGCACTCACGCACACCATCAAAGTGAACATCACCTACCCTACAATTATTTACGACAAACCTATGACAATCCGTCATCAAGATCTTAGCCGGTATCAGCGGGTTCCTATTCAGAAACTATTGGACTAATTCATCATTTTTACAGCAATGACATTTCGTACACACATATTGACCACTGTTCTGCTCATTAGCATGGGCACTCTCTCTGCTCAAACCGTCAAGGATTTGCAGCGTGAGCAGGCACAGATACAGAAAGAACTGGCTACCACCAAGCAGATGTTGAGTGAGACAAAGAAGAGCGAAACCACTACGGTTAACCGTCTCAATCTACTCAATCGCGACATTCAAAACCGTAAGAAACTGATTCGTTCTATCGGACAGGAGATTAATGCGTTGGACGAGGATATGACCAATCTGACCAATCGCCGTGGCGAGTTGCAGGAGCAGTTGGAGCGTTACCGCGACGATTATGCAACGCTGGTTCGTAAGACGCACTACGCTGACTTGCAATCATCACCGTTGCTGTTTCTGCTATCGTCCAAGAGTTTTCAGCAACTGATGCGCCGCATGCGTTATATGCGCGAGTTCGCCTCTTACCGCGAGCAACAGGTTCGCCAAATTCGTTCCACTCAAGACGAGATAGACATCCAAAATCAACTGCTCGCTGACCGCAAAGCAGAACGCGGAGAGGCACTCAAGGCCGAGCAACGGGAGAAAGATAATCTATCACGCGACGAACGCAAGCAACAAGCGATGCTCAAAGACTTAAAGAAGAAGGAGAGCCAACTGATTGCACAACAGCGCAAACAGCAGAAAAAAGTGGATGAACTCAATAAAAAAATCGAAGACCTCATTCGCAAGCAAGTTCAGTCCAAAACAACGCTTACCAAGGAACAGCAGCTCATTGCCGGTGGTTTTCAAGCCAATCAGGGTAAACTGCCGTGGCCGGTGGAGAAGGGTTTCATCAGCGGCTTCTTCGGTACACACAAGCACCCTGTCTATGAGCACGTAACCATCAATAACAAGGGAATTTATATTCAAACCGTGGAGAATAGCGATGCCCGTGCCGTGTATCAAGGCGAAGTTACCTCGTGTATTGTGTTGGGTAATACCTACGCCGTCATCGTGCAACATGGTAATTACCGTTCCGTATATAGCAACCTATCCAAGGTCTATGTCAAACAAGGTGATAAGGTGGATACCAAACAGGCAGTAGGACGCATCTATTCTGACCCGGACCAAGACAACAAAACAGAACTATATTTTCAAATCTATCAAGACAGAAACCTGCTCAACCCGAGTTTGTGGTTAGCTCAATAAAACAAGCACGCAAATGAAAAACTATCTTCACTCACATTATTCATTGATTATTTGTTCATTATTCATCGCTTTGTCGGTGTTGCCATCTTGCAAGAAAGACTCCGAGTGGCTGGATTGGCGTGCGCAGAACGAGGCTTGGATGACGATGAACGGTCAGAAAGAAGGTGTCATCACCACCCCGACAGGTTTGCAGTACCGTGTCATTCGCGAGGGCATAGACTCAACGAAACCGGACAGCCTCAAAACTGTGGTGGTTAACTACACAGGCAGTCTCATCAATGGTAATCAGTTCGACTCCGCTACAGAAGCCCATTTGGGTGTCAGCACCGTAGTCAAGGGTTTTGCCGAGGGTTTACACAAAATGCGCGAATCAGGACATTATATTTTGTATGTGCCTCACAATTTGGGCTACAAGGACGAAGAGAAACAGTCTATTGGAAACAAAGGGCACATTCCTCCCTACTCGACCCTCATATTTGATGTAACGTTGGTTGATGTTTACTATTAGCCTCCGTCCCTCTGAGGGGGAATAAGACCCTATCCCCTGCCCTTTCCCTCATAGGGCAAGGGGGAGAGTAAGAAAGAGGAGGTAAGACGATATGAAGCGATTGTTGATAATTTTGCTTTTGGCTTGTGTGGTGATTGGTTGCGAGAACGACCAGCGCAATCCGGTGCCGTCGTATCCGGTGTACATCGATTTGAACATTGTAGGAGAGTTTCCCCACTTCGTGCCGGACAATGGTTTTCGCACAATGACCTTCACCACTCGTCGCTTTGATACGGAAGCCATCGGCTATGCAGGCGTTCTCGTGTGGGTGGATATGCAAGGGCGTTATCAAGCCGCTGACCTATGTTGCCCGGTCTGTCTAAAGCGAGACACACCCATTGAGGTGGACGGTATATTTGCGCGTTGTAGCGAATGCGGCGAAGAGTTTGATCTCAGTTACGGTTATTGCACGCCTCAAAAGGGAGTTAGTCATCACGCTCTACGTAAGTTCCGTGTTTCCTACGGTGGCGGGCATCTCATTGTTAGGAATTGAACATCCGACTAAAAAACAATTCTACTCATGATACAGCAATCTGAAGTAATCCAAATAGGACGCATGAGCCGCCCACACGGCAAAGCAGGTGAGGTACAACTCACCTTGAGCAATGACTTGTGGGATGAAGGGGTAAGTAGTAAGGACGAATTGTTCATTGCGCTGAACATAGACTCTATCTTAGTGCCTTTTCACGTGCTCGAATGGCGAGGTAAGGGGATGGATAGTGTCATCTTGCGTCTGCGAGGAGTGGAGAGTGAGGAGCAGGCGGCACGACTGACCGGCAAACAGGTGTATCTGTTTCGACGCGACTGTACCGCTGCGGATAGCGATGACGAACTACTCACGTGGCAAGATCTTGTGGGTTACGCAGTTACAGCAAGCGATGGGCAATCCTTGGGAATCATCGCTGCCGTGGACGAAACAACGATTAACACCCTGGCAGAACTGACTGATGGAACACTCATCCCTCTGCACGAAGACCTTATCATCAACCTTGATACCGAAACACATGCTTTGCAAATCAATTATTCTCGATAAACAACGATACAAGATGAAACATTTTCTTCTTTTACTGCTCATACTATTTAGTTGGTGCGCTCAAGCAGAAAATCCGTCAGGTGACAATGGCTGGGCTGCACGTTATGCCACACGACTGATGTTCAAAACCGCTGCACTGCAAGCCAAAGGGCACCAACTGGAGGCGATGGACTCTGCCACATTGGCTCTAAGCATTTATGATAAGTGCACGATGGCCAAGAATTTCATATATCGTAATTGGGAAAAAACCATGCGTTCAGCAGCAGCGCAATTGGTCAAACTGAGCGATTTGGACGATTTTTATCAGGCACAGCAGCGACTGATTATTTATCGTTATCTCAATGAGATCAACACGCATATGCGTTACTGCGAACTGCCTTTGCGTGGTCCGAACGATCGATGGGTATGGATGCCGGAAATTCAGTATTGGCAGGGGCATTTGGATGATGAGATGAAACGCGTTAATCGTTTGGAGAAACTGCACAATGGACAAACTGAGAATCGATGAGATGAATCGTTTGAGCGTGGAAGAGTTTCACGCCGCAGACAAGTTGCCGTTGGTGGTCGTACTGGATAATGTGCGCAGTCAGCACAACATCGGTGCAGTATTTCGTACAGCGGACGCATTTCGGTTGCAGGCAGTCTATTTGTGCGGTATATGTTGTTGTCCGCCTAATGACGAGATTCATAAGACCGCCTTGGGGGCTGAGTTGAGTGTTGATTGGGAGTATTTTAGCGATACGATGGATGCTGTCCGTGCGTTGCATGAGTCGGGCTACCGCGTCTATGCAGTGGAACAAGCCCATGAGAGCACCTATTTGAGTGATTTGCAGTTGCAACCCGGTCAAAAAGTAGCTATCGTCATGGGGCATGAGGTGTTTGGTGTGCAGCAGCAGGTTGTGAACGCTTCCGATGGTTGTATCGAAATACCGCAGTACGGAACCAAGCACTCGCTCAATGTCAGCGTGACGGCAGGGATAGTAATGTACACCCTCGCCGAGCAACTGCGAAAACAATAATCGTCATGCAACTTCTCTCTCCCGCACGTGATATAGAAGTAGGTCGCATTGCTATTCAAGCAGGTGCGGATGCGGTGTACATCGGTGCACCTAAGTATGGTGCTCGGCAGGCAGCAGGCAACAGCATAGAGGATATAGCTTCCTTGGTGCAGTATGCCAACCGGTTTGGTGTGCAAGTATTGGTGACGCTCAATACACTACTGAACGATGATGAACGTGACGAGGCAGTAGCCATGGCTAAAGAGTTGCATCAAGTGGGTATCCATGCCCTGATTGTGCAAGACTTGTCTTTTGCTGCGCGGCTGCACAAAGAGTGTCCACAATTGCGACTTCACGCATCGACACAATGTGACAACCGCACCTCAGAGCAGGTAAGGCGATTGTATGATATGGGGTTTAGTCGTGTCGTGTTGGCTCGCGAACTCTGTATGGACGAGATACGCGCCATCCATCAAGCCGTGCCGGAGGTAGAATTGGAGGTTTTTGTGCACGGTGCACTCTGCGTCAGTTATTCGGGGCGGTGCTACATGAGTGAAGTTATCATGGGACGTAGTGCCAATAGAGGGTGCTGTGCACAGATGTGCCGAATGGCATACGATTTGTTGGACGAAGACATGGAGGAGGTGAAGGACGATAACGGGCAACCTATTCACCAGCGTTACCTACTGTCGTTGAAAGATTTAGACCGCTCCATGTACTTAAGCGAGTTGATGGAAGCCGGTGTGACGACCTGTAAGATTGAAGGTCGGCTCAAGGACGCTGATTACGTAGCCAACATCACCGCCTACTACCGACAAAAACTTGATTCTCTCAACTCTAATCGTTCCACTCTACACTCTCCAACCACCCTACACTATTCCTTTACGCCCAATCCCGAAAAGACGTTTCATCGCGGTCAGACCGACTATTTTCTACACGGTCGCACACCTAATCTGAGTAATTGGTTGACGCCCAAATCCACAGGCGAGAAAATCGGTCGTGTGTCTCACGTCGAGCGTAATGGCGGTGTCTGCATCGAGTTGGCACCCAGAATAGAGTTGCACAACGGCGATGGACTATGCGTAGGCGAGATGGGGTTTGCCGTCAACGGAATAGAGCCTGTCAGTTCCACATGTGTGCGAGTGATACCCAATCATGCTGTATCATTGCACGCGCGCGAATATATATATAGGAATATGGACACCCATTTTGCCCCATCCAAAGGAGTGGAACGGCGGGTTGGATTGAGTCTGACCTTCTGTATCACCAAGGAGGGATATTGTCTCAAGGGCGAGAGTAATATCGGGCGGCAGGCATCGTTGGAAGTCGTGGTGGAACATCAGCCTGCAAGTAATCCTCAGCGTGCATTAGTCACATTGCAGGAGCAACTGAGCAAAGTGGGTGACAGTAACTATTGGGTGCAATCCATCACCTTTGTGAACGAGCAAGGTCTCGTACTTGATGGTGGCACTTACCCCTATTTCATACCAATCAGTCAAATCAACCTATGGAGACGCCAACTACTCAACGCCCTCTAATGACCTGTCGTTACTGCATTTTGTACGAATTAGGTCACTGCCGCAGGCTCAATCCCATGCAGAAAGAGCCCCGTTACTTGCGTTTGAAGAACGGGACTCTGTTGCGACTGCATTTCGACTGTACCAAATGCGAGATGACCATCACAGAAGTTCGTTAGCAACTCACTTCTGTGATTTGTCCGTTTTGGAAGAGTAGTTTACGTCCGATGAATAGTTCGGGCCATAGTGGGTTGTGCGTGGACATGATGACGGTCATGCCTGCTTTGCTGATGGTATATAGCAGTTCCATGATTTCTCGTCCTGTGTCGGGGTCGAGGTTACCGGTAGGTTCGTCCGCCAGAATGATTTCCGGAGAATTGAGTAGTGCGCGTGCTATGACCACACGTTGCTGTTCACCGCCGGATAGGTGATAGGGCATTTTGTATGCTTTGTCGCGCATACCTACCTGCTCCAGCACGTCCATGACATGGGTACGCATAACATTTTTGTCCTTCCAACCGGTAGCTTTGAGGACAAAGAGCAGATTATCTTCCACATTTCGGTCAGGCAATAGTTGGAAATCCTGAAACACGACTCCCATCTTGCGTCTTAAGTATGGGATTTGCCTGCGTTGAATACGGGTTAGGTCATATCCCAAGAAAGAAGCCTGCCCCGAGCAGATGGGCAATTCGGCGTAGAAAGTTTTCATCAGAGACGATTTGCCGGCTCCCACTTTTCCAAGCAGATAAACCATCTCGCCTGCATCGATGTTGAGGTTGACCTGTTTAAGAACAACCTGTTCATCCTGACGAACCTCTACATTTTTGTATTCGATAAGAGCCATTTATTCAGCGTCCAATGCGTTTATTTTTTGTTCCAGTTCGTTGAGTTGCGCTTTGAGACCCTCTATCTTCTTTTGCATGTCGTTAACCAATTGGTTAGCCGATTTGGATTTACCGGAGAAGAAGAGTATATTGTTTTCAGCGGTTTTGATTTCCTGTTGCAGGTTCTCATACATTTTGATGAGTTTGCCACGATCGCCTATTTCCTCTACGCGCTTGCTCCAACGCTCCTTGGCTTCTGCTTTTTTCTGCTGATAAGCATCTCTGCTGACTTTGTTTGCTTCGCGTTTGGCATTGAAGAACTCGTCACAGGTGTCGGTAAACTTTTTCCACAAGTCATCGCTATATTTGCGTGCAACGGGACCAATGGTTTTCCATTCTTTTTGCAGTTCGATAAGAGCTTCGGATGTCTCTTGCCAAGCGTCACTGGCTTTGAGAGCTTCTGCTCGTTCGATAAGTGAACGTTTTTTCTTGAGATTTTCGCCGAGTTCCTCGCGCATACTCTTGTAGTAAGCGGTTTTGGCTTTGAAGAAGGCCTCCACGATACCTCTAAACTCCTCGTAGATTGATTGGTTTTGTTTTTTAGGAGCAAATCCTATCTTACGCCACTCGTCTTGTAGTTGTTGTATTGCTTGTGTAGCTTTTTCCCACTGTTTATTGGACTTGAACTCAGCGAAATTGATTGCCTTCAGTTGTTCGATGATAGCTTGTTTATTCCGCAGGTTTTCGTTTTCTTTCTCGTGCAGAGCGTCGAAGTATGCTTGATGTTTTTTGTTGATGATAGAGCTTGCCTCTTTGAATTGGTTCCAGAGTTCATCTCTCAGTTCGCGTGCAACGGGTCCTATTTCAGCCCACTCGTCGTGCAGTTGTTGCAGTGCACGGCTGGCTTCGACGATATTGGGGTTTTCTTGCAGTTTCTGAGCAGCCTCGATGAGAAGAGTTTTCATTTCGAGGTTTTTCTTGAAGTCAAGGTCTCGCAGTTCGATATTGATTTTAACGAGGTCATAGAACTGCTCTTGGTAGAGATTGTATTGTTTCCAAATTTCCTGCGTTTTGGTAGGAGGAACGGCACCGATGGTTTTCCACTCAGCTTGTAGTTCACGCATTTTTTTGAGGTTATCCATCACGTCGGCTGTTTGTGCTTGCGCCATTTCCTTCATTTGAGATAGGATATTCTCTTTGCGCAGAAGGTTCTGTTGCAGTTCAGCTTCCACTTGTTTGGTGACCTCAGCACGTTTGGCTTTGTACTCGTTGAGTAGTTCGCGGAACTGGTTTTCCAGTTCGTCCATTTTGGGTTGCCATTCTTTCAGTTCTTCTCCTGCAGCGGCAGCAAGTTCCTCGGCTGCTTTTTTGAGAGCAGCCTGTTCCTCGTGATACTGTCGATAGAACTGGTTTTTGAGGTTTTCAACTTGATCTTTAATCTCAGTTACATTCTGCTCAAGCAGAGATTTCAACTCATCAATGAGTGCTTGTTTGTCATTTTCCATACTACGGAAATTTAGGGTTACAACTTTACGGCCGCAAAATTACAACAAATTTTCCGAATGAGCAAGCGTAGGCAGATTTTTTTTTTGCACAGAGGGTAAAAAAGATGATTTTTTCATCTTCCTGCATAGGACTATGGCGCTGTGTGCTGCCCATTTACAGGAAAATGCAGGCGTAAATTCGGGGAATGCCGCGTAGTGGCAGGCGGCGTGAGAAGTTACTACAAATTTTTATTAAAATAGCAAATTCGAATGAATTTGATTTGCCTATTCCAAAAATTCCTTGTATCTTTGCAGCCAGTTTTTCGAGTTGTCGAAAACAAGATAGGGATATAACAAACAAAAACCATAAAAACTAATTATACTATGGCAGACAACAAGAAAGAACAAGAGAGAGCGGAGCTTCACCGCACCATTTGGGGCATTGCAGACGAGATGCGTGGCAGTGTAGATGGATGGGACTTTAAGTCCTATATCCTCGGTATGCTCTTCTACCGATACATTTCCGAGAACATTACCAACTACATCAATCGTGGCGAGTGGGAGACGGGTAATAAGTCCTTCGACTATGCCACTTTGGATGATGCTACCGCAGAGAATACACGTAAGGATATGGTGAATGTGAAGGGATTCTTTATCCTCCCATCCCAACTCTTTGAGAACATCTGCAAGGTTTGTGACAAAGACCCTAATCTGAACGAGACACTCGAACAGATATTCACAGCTATTGAGTCATCTGCCAAGGGTACCGCCAGCGAGGACGACTTCAAGGGTCTGTTTGCAGACCTCGATGTGAATAGCAACAAACTGGGAGCAACGGTCATCAAACGAAACGAGAAACTCGTCAAGCTCCTCCGTGGTGTGGAGCAGATGAAGCTCGGAGACTACCAAGACAATACTATCGACGCTTTTGGTGACGCATACGAGTACCTGATGGGTATGTATGCCTCCAATGCCGGCAAGTCCGGAGGGGAATACTATACTCCTCAGGAAGTAAGTGAGTTACTGACCAAGTTGGCTACTCTGGGTAAGACGGCTGTTAATAAGGTCTATGACCCTGCGTGTGGTTCGGGTTCGTTGCTACTGAAAGCCGCTAAGATTCTCGGTAAGGACAATGTCCGTCAAGGATTCTTTGGTCAAGAGATCAACCTGACCACGTACAACCTCTGCCGAATCAATATGTTCCTTCACGACATCGACTACGATAAGTTCGATATTGCCTGTGAGGATACACTGCTCACTCCCCAGCACTGGGACGATGAGCCCTTTGAGGTGATTGTGTCTAACCCGCCGTATTCTATCAAATGGAAAGGGGATGACGATATCACCCTTATCAACGATCCTCGTTTTGCTCCTGCCGGTGTGCTGGCTCCTAAGAGTAAGGCGGACCTGGCTTTCATTATGCACTCGTTGGCATGGCTCTCCACCAACGGAACGGCTGCCATCGTTTGTTTCCCGGGCGTGATGTATCGTGGTGGAGCGGAGAAGAAGATTCGTCAGTATCTCATCGACAACAACTATGTGGATGCCATCGTCCAGCTTCCCGACAACCTCTTCTTCGGAACTTCGATTGCGACTTGCATCATGGTGCTCAAAAAAGCAAAACGCGACAATGCGACTCTTTTTATTGATGCAAGCAAGGAGTGCGTTAAGGTGACGAATAGCAACAAACTGACCGATGAGAATATCCAGCATATCGTGGAGACCTTTGCAAAGCGTGAGGACAAGGACTATGTCTGCAAGTTGGTTAAGAACAGCGATGTTGCTGCTGCCGATTACAATCTCTCTGTCAGCACCTACGTGGAGCAGGAAGATACTCGTGAGAAAGTGGATATTAAGCAGCTCAATGCTCGTCTGAAAGAGATTGTAGCACACGAAGATATGCTCCGCAAGGAGATTGATAAAATCATAGAGGAGATAGAAGGATGAGTACGACTATAAAAACAACAGAGCCATTAGAAATAAACTTCTCCGAATTTGACGAGTATATCCGTCAGGGCGAACCCGACCAGCGAGAGAAGGCTGGCATTTGGAGTGTTGCCATCGGTCTGCAACAGGTGGATGGGTTGCAAACTTCGGACTTTTTGCGTCAGACTGCTCGTCGAAATATCGAGGGCGAGATTAGTATTGATGAGGCAAGAAAAGTGGTACGCGAGTATTATGTATCTAAGAGTCAACATGAGGCCGTCAACGAGGATGAGCAAGAGGCAGACCGAGTATCGGCTAATATCGCGGCAATCTTGCGCTCGAAGACCTTTAACTTCTCTACGCTTGGCTACACATCTGTCCATCGTCGTATCTTTGATGGTGTGATGAAGCATGCCGGCGAACTGCGTAAGTACGATATCACAAAGAAAGAATGGGTGCTGCAAGGTGACACGGTTCTTTATCTCAACTGGGAGGACTTGCGTATGGCACTAGACTATGATTTGGCGCAAGAGAAACAGTTCTCTTATATAGGTCTCAGTTCGGACGATATGATTGCTCACCTCACGAAGTTTGTCAGCGGTCTATGGCAGATACACGCTTTCCCGGAAGGGAATACGCGTACTACTGCGGTTTTCACGATCCTCTATCTGCGCTCGCTTGGATGGCAGGTAGATAATGGTATGTTCGCCAAGCATGCGTGGTATTTCCGTAACGCGCTCGTGCGTGCCAACTACCATAATGTGCAGAAAAATATCGACTATACGTTCACCTATCTGGAGCGTTTCTTCCGAAATTTGCTGCTGGGTGAAGCATGGGATTTGCGTAGCCGCTATCTGCATATCGCAGCACCGGAGGAATGGCGCGGGCAGCCGCAGATAACGGAAAAAACTTCGGCACAAAGTATCACAGAGAAGGATTCAAAGTCTCAATTTGATACTTTAGGCCTCAGCTTGGAAGAAAGAATGATACTTAGTGCAATCGCCTCTGACCCATATCTCAAGCAACAACAGATGACGGAACTTATTCACAAGTCGATAGCCACGGTTAAGCGTATAACGATTAATCTTCAAGAGAGGGGGCTACTTCGTCGTGAAAATGGCAAACGTAATGGCAAATGGCTTCTCGGAAAGGAGGTCAAACTATGAGCAAGTTAAACGACCTCATATTGCAATACTGCCCCGATGGTGTAGAATATCGCCCGTTGGGAGAGGTGTGTGAAGTGCTAACCGGTGGCGAGGCTCCAGATGATGCGATAAAGGGTAAAGAACCACAAGGGAACTGCATATATCCAATCTTTTCCAACGGGGTTGGAGAAAGCTCTTTGTGGGGGTTTGCTCCTACATACAGGGTGGATAAAGTAAGTGTGACATTTTCATCCATAGGAAA
>JAGHSR010000001.1 GCA_018065765.1 Candidatus Colicola coprequi | reverse complement strand
ATGATTGATATCCTCAATGAGCAACTCATTGCCGAGAAGAAAGATCCTATCGCTTTTGATCACGACTGCCGTGAGGGTATTTGCGGTATGTGCTCTATGTATGTCAACGGTCACCCACACGGACCAGACAGCGCTATCACTACCTGCCAACTGCATATGCGCCATTTCCACGATGGCGAAACTATCACCGTTGAACCGTGGCGTAGCCGTGCTTTCCCTGTAATCAAAGACCTCATGGTGGATCGTCAGGCATATGATAAAATCATGCAAGCCGGTGGTTTCGTATCCGTTAATACCGGTGGTGTACCCGATGCCAACGCTATCGCTATTCCTAAGCCCGTTGCTGACGAGGCTATGGATGCTGCTTCTTGTATCGGTTGTGGCGCTTGTGCTGCTGCCTGCAAGAATGGTTCGGCTATGTTGTTCGTAGCTGCTAAGGTTAGCCAACTTGCTCTGCTCCCACAAGGTAAGGTTGAGGCTGCTACACGTGCTAAGAACATGCTGGCTAAGATGGATGAACTCGGATTTGGTAACTGCACCAACACAGGTGCTTGCGCTGCTGAATGTCCTAAGAGTGTCAGTCTGGCTAACATCGCTCGACTCAATCGTGAGTTCCTTTGCGCTAAGTTTAAGGACTAATTTTCACTACAGAATAGCATAGGGGATTCCTCTATGCTATTTTTGTATATTGTATAATAACGCACATGAAAAAAACATTTCTTTTACTTTGCCTTTCTGCCGCCATGTGTCTGCAGGCAGAAACCATTATTCGTGTATCTCAGATAGGTTATCTGCCGGATGCCAAGAAAGTAGCTGTCATCATGCGTGGCGATAGTGCCAACTGGACCTATGAGAGATACGATTTTTCAGATATGAAAGACGAAGGTTGGCATACCTTGACCATTGATGGTGTGACATCTGATTCGTTCCTTATTTCCAGTCACGTCTTTGACGGCCTGGCAGATTTCCCATTGGAGTACATGCGTCAGCAGCGTTGCGGCTGGAATGCTTTTTTGGGCGACAGCTGTCATGTACACGACGGATATATCATTTATCATCCGGATAGCACCAAGAACGGCCAATATCTCGATGTTCGTGGCGGTTGGCACGATGCCAGCGATTGCCTGCAATATGCCACCACTACCGCCAATGCCATCTATCAGATGATGTTCGCTTTTGAACGCTATCCCGAGCAGTTTGGTGATGAATGGAGTACGAATGGCGAAAAGGGAGCCAATGGTATTCCTGATATCGTGGACGAGATTCGCTGGGGATTGGATTGGTTGGATCGTATGAACCCCGCTCCTCATGAGTTCTACAACCAGTTGGCTGACGACCGTGACCATCGCGGTATGCACTTCCCTAAAAATGATATCGCAGACTATGGTTGGGGTGTTAACAATGGCCGCCCTGTTTATTTCGTAACGGGTGAGCCACAACAACGTGGGCACTTTATGAATATCTCTACCGGTACCTCTTCCATCGTGGGTAAATATGCTTCCTGCTTTGCTTTGGGTAGCCGCATCTTGAAAAAGTACTATCCCGAGTTGGCAGAGCGTATTGGCAAGAAAGCCTTGGATGCCTATCAGTTGGGTTGCGAGAAACCCGGCTTCAGTCAAACCGCTTCGGTTGTTTCTCCGTATGTATACGAGGAAATGAACTGGGTTGATGATATGGAGTTGGGCGCCTACGAACTCTATCGCAAGACGGGGCGTGGCAATTTCATCAAGGAGGCAGCTGAGTGGGGAGCAAAAGAACCCACCACTCCTTGGATGGGAACCGACACGGCGCGCCATTATCAATGGTATCCGTTTATGAACATTGGACACTACCGTTTGGCTTCTTGCCCTGACCGCAAACTTCGCAAACAGTTTACGGAGTACCTGCGTTTGGGCATTGATAGCGTATATAAGAGAGCTATCAACGGCGAACCTGTACAGCAGGGATTCCTCTATGGTGTTCCGTCTATCTGGTGCAGCAACAACCTCACCACAGCCATGCTCACCCAATGTATCCTTTATCGTCAGTTGACGGGCGACGAGACTTATATCTACATGGAGAGTGCCCTGCGCGACTGGTTGCTGGGATGCAATCCTTGGGGTGTTTGTATGATAGTGGAACTTCCCGGTGCCAACAATTGGCCAATGCAACCACACTCCTACAAGATTATCGTTGGCAATGGCAATACCACTGGCGGATTGGTGGACGGTCCTGTTTATACAGGTATCTTCAATAGTCTGAAGGGTGTCAATCTGGAAGGTTTGGAAGGTGTGAACGCAAAGGGTGAACCTATGAATTATCTGCGTTTGCAACCTACCGTGATGGTTTATCACGATTGCCTGCACGACTATTCCACCAACGAACCAACGATGGACGGAACAGCTTGTCTTACTTTCCCATTTGCAGCGTATGCTACAGAAGCTAAGAAGTAAGCCGCCTTTGATAGGAGAGACCAACCTTCAGTTGGCAGAGTCCGGTCTCTAGGGCTTAATTCTCTATAATAGTCTCGGCTTTTAGGTCCTCGTAATAATAGGCGTTGGTTGTGGCTATGTATGGTTCGAGGAAGATGAGACCAATGCATGCGGTCAAAATGGAGAGTATGATCCAACCTATGAAACTCAACTGGAGTAGGAAAAACTCCCACTTGTGCCCTTTCATCATCTCACGACTTGCTCGAAGTACCTTTATCGGGCTGAGTTCCGGATAGTCTTTCAGTAAATAAGGAACCATACTGTATGCGTACGCAAATATGATGCCGGCAATACCTAAGGTAACGATAGACAGACCTAAAATAATTACGCCCTCTAACAGGTACGTGGGAACGACACGTGACCAGTGTGCTTTGAAATGGTTTAGTGTATCTTGGCAGAGTCCATCTGAAGTGATCTCACCACGAGTGAAATTGAGAAACGCACAGAGCATAGCAAACTCTAGCGGTACTAAAATCAAGAACGAATATAGCATTGTGAAGACGCTGGAAGCGTTTTGAGCAGTTGAGCCCGCATGTAACAAACAGAAAGAAGGAATTTCAATAAACAAGGTGAATACCAAAAAGATGGCACCAATCATGGCAGCATCTTTCCATTGACCATTTAAGATTTCGCGAGCTTGTGCTCGATACTCAGAACGTGTTTTCATTGTTTTGGTGATTATAAAATTATTGACTATAGTAGGGATCAATCAATCCCTCGTTTAATACTCGCCCAAGGCGAGGTTCTCTTTGCGTGTCATTTCTTGGTGTGCCTCTTCGGTCTTGTCTTCCTGACCGGTCAGGTGCAACACGCCGTGAATGAGAATGCGTTTCAGTTCCTCCTCAAAAGCTATACCCAGTTGTTCGGCATTACTGCCAACCGTGTCCAGTGAGATGTATATATCGCCGGCAATGCGCGATGGAGTAGAGTAGTCAAATGTGATGATGTCGGTGTAGTAGTCGTGCCCTAAAAATTGTCGATTGACCTCCAGTATTCGTTCATCGTTGCAGAAAATATAGGTAATATCGCCTATAGCAAAACCGTACTCTGCTGCCACCTGCCGAATCCAATTCTGCACCCGAGTTTGGTCCAAATCCGGCATCACGATATTTTCACATAGATAATGTATCATTTTCTTTACTCCATTACCCAAAGAACAAACTTGCCATCGTAAATGCGGCTATCACTCCCGCCAAGTCAGCCAATAGACAACATGCCACAGCATGGCGGGTGTTCTTGATACCAACACTGCCGAAATAGACAGCTATCACATAGAATGTTGTGTCGGCGCATCCTTGCAACATGCAACATAGACGACCTACCAGTGAGTCGGCTCCGTACGTGGTCATCGCTTCAATCATCAGTCCTCTAGCACCACTACCACTGAGCGGTTTCATTACCGCGGTCGGCACAGCGAGTGCCATGTCCGGATTAAGACCGCAGGCTGCAAAGCACTTGCCCAATCCTGCTTCCAACAGACCCATAGCACCACTGGCACGGAACATGCCTACAGCCACCAAGATGGCTATCAAATAGGGGATAATGCCTACTGCAACCTTAAATCCCTCTTTGGCTCCATCAATAAAAGCGTTGTACACATTAACCCGATGGATGAAAGCCTGAATGATGAACCAACTGATAACGCCCAGTAGCAACACACTGGCAACGATGGCAGAGAACGAACTCAACTGCTGCTCGTTGAGGTGGCTTGCCATCAAGAGCAATCCTCCTACAATTGCGGTAATAGCACCCAAAGTGAGCAAGATTACACGGTTCCAAATCTTAATTTTCTGAATTATGCACACTGCCAAAAAGCCCACCAATGTGGAGCAGTAGGTCGATATGAGTAGTGGCAAAAAAATATCCGCAGGGTTGGCTGCTCCCATCTGTGCCCGATATGCCATGATGGTGGTAGGAATTAGGGTCAGTCCACTGGCTCCTAACGTAACGAACATAATCATGGCATTGCTAGCCTGCTGTTTGTCCTTGTTGAGTTCCTGCAGTTCCCCCATCGCCTTCAATCCCACAGGAGTTGCCGCATTGTCCAGACCGAGCATATTGGCAGCAAAATTCATAAACATACTGCCATACACCGGATGACCCTTAGGCACTTCGGGGAAGATACGGCTAAAGAATGGTGCTACACCGCGTGACAGGGAATGAACAACACCCCCTTGTTCCCCTATTTTCATAATTCCCATCCATAGGGAAAGAACGCCCGTCAGCCCCAAACTGATTTCAAAACCCGTCTTGGCGCTACTGAACGTGCTATTCAGAATGGCCGAGAAAATATCGGTTTGTCCAAAGAATACACATTGCACCAGTCCCATCAAGACTGCCAACAAATTAGCCCTATCCAAATATAATTTAAAATCATGCTACAAAGGTACTGCTTTTATCATAAAATCACAAATCTTTTTGTCAAAAACTTTCACATGTGGACAAAAAAGTGTACCTTTGCACTATGAAACAAACTTTCTCGATGTTGGCTAAGACTTTCAAGGGACTTGAGTCCGTCTTAGCAGATGAATTGATTGAATTAGGAGCCAACGATGTGCAGATTCAGCGCCGTGCCGTTTCATTCACAGGTGATTTGTCAACGTTGTATCGTGCCAACTTCTGCTTGCGTACTGCCTCACGTGTACTTGTTCCTATCGCTGAGTTTCGTGCCAAGACACCTGATGACGTATATGAGGCTGCTAAGCAAATTGATTGGTCTAAGTTTATGGATGTTACATCTACTTTTACCATCGACTCCACTGTTTACAGCGAAGAATTTCGCCATTCGCAATATATCACCTATCGTGTCAAAGATGCCATAGCCGACTGGTGGACTGCACGCGAGGGCAAACGCCCAAGTGTCAAACTTATGGACGCAGATTTATATATCAACGTGCACATAGCTGCCAACAAGGTTACTATCTCGCTGGATAGTAGCGGTGAGAGCTTGCACAAGCGAGGCTACCGAGTAACGACTACTGAGGCGCCTATCAATGAGGCATTAGCAGCAGGCATGTTGCTTATGGCGGAATGGAATGGACAATCCGATTTTTATGACCCTATGTGCGGGTCGGGCACACTACTCATTGAGGCAGCTCTGATTGCTCAAAACATAGCACCGGGCGTGTTCCGTAAGTCCTTTGCTTTCTACAAATGGAAAGATTTTGATGCCGAGCTTATGGAGGAAATTTACAACGACGACTCGCGCGAGCGCGCGTTCGCGCATACTATATATGGTAGTGACGCATCCTATTATGCTGTGCAGGCTGCACTCAAAAATGTACAGTCCGCAGGTCAGCAGCGTTTTATACAGGTGAGGCAGATTCGTTTGCAAGAGATCAAGCGCACCTCGGAGGCAATGAACCAACCCGCTTTCGTTGTGATGAACCCGCCCTACGGAGAGCGATTGGCTCAGAACAAAGACGTCATGCGTCTCTATGCCGATATTGGTACTACTCTCAAACACCAGTTTACAGGCAGTACGGCATGGATTATCTCATCCAACGAAGATGCACTCAAGTGTATCGGACTCAAACCTTCCAAAAAAATACACCTGCTGAATGGTGAACTGGACTGTCTGTTCAACCAATATGATCTTTTTGCCGGCAAACGCAACGAGCGATTTGATAAAGACCCTGTAAAGAAACATTAGGAGGTTTTCAAGATAAGGGAATTTGCCCACTAAACAAACTAGAGGCTGCTCATTCGGGCAGCCTCTAGTTATGTTATGTTGATGTTATGTTGTTTATCCGAGCATGGTCAGCAGGATACCTGCAGCCACAGCAGAACCGATTACACCGGCTACGTTTGGACCCATAGCATGCATCAGCAGGAAGTTGCTCGGATCAGCCTTAGCACCTTCCATTTGGCTAACGCGTGCAGCCATTGGAACAGCACTGACACCTGCAGAACCGATGAGCGGATTGATTTTCTCTTTGGTGAACAGGTTCATGAACTTGGCCAGCAGTACACCACCGGCAGTTCCCAATGAGAATGCTACGATACCCATAGCCAGAATCAGCAGAGTCTTGACACTCAGGAAAGTGGCACCTGTGGCAGTAGCACCCACGCTGAGACCCAGGAAGATAACCACGATATTCATCAGTTCGTTTTGGGCGGTCTTGCTCAAACGATCTACCACACCGCATTCCTTCATCAGATTACCTAACATTAAGCATCCAATCAGAGGTGCTGCATCAGGCAATACAAGAGCCACAATAGCGGTGATGATGATTGGGAAGACAATCTTCTCAGTCTTGCTGACTGTACGCAACTGTTTCATCTTGATCTTGCGCTCTTTCTCGGTGGTAAGTGCCTTCATAATAGGAGGTTGGATAACGGGAACAAGAGCCATGTAGCTGTATGCTGCAATAGCGATAGGACCAAGCAGGTGAGGAGCCAACTTACTAGTGAGGAAAATAGAAGTAGGACCGTCTGCACCACCGATGATACCAATGGATCCTGCCTCAGCAGGGTCGAAACCTAAAGCGTTGGCGCAAAGGAAGGTAATGAAAATACCCAACTGAGCAGCAGCGCCTAATAGGAAACTCTTAGGGTTGGCAATCAGCGGACCAAAGTCGGTCATGGCACCTACACCGATGAAAATCAGGCACGGGTACAAACCTGCCTTCACGCCGATATAGAGCACATCCAGCAGACCTGCATCCTTGAGAATGGCACCATAGCTGTGGTAAGCAGGACCATTGGGATCAAGGAAAGCAGCCCACAACTCCTCATGGAACATGCCGGCACCCGGCAGGTTGGTGAGCAGCATACCGAATGCTATAGGCAGCAGCAGAAGAGGCTCGTATTGTTTCTTAATGGCCAGGAAAAGGAGGAAGAACGAAATCAGCAGCATCAGACCCTGTTGCCAGCTGATGTTCATAAATCCCATCCCGGTGAAGAAATTCAAAATATCTTGCATTGTACGTGCGGATTATCCGATTACTACAAGCAGGTCGTCCTGCATAACACTCTGACCGGCAGTAACAGCAATCTGTTTAACGGTACCATCGCATTCAGCAGCGATATCGTTAGCCATCTTCATAGACTCCAGTTGCAAAAGAACATCGCCTTTTTTAACGGCCTGACCTTCGTTAACAAGAACTTTGATGATAGAACCGGGAAGTGGAGAAACGACTTTGGTTCCACCTGCAGCAGGAGCAGCAGCGGCTGCGGCAGCCTTAGGAGCGGCAGCAGGAACAGCTTTGGCAGCAGCTTTAGGTGCAGTTGCAGGTTTATCCATCTCTACTTGATAGGTCTTGCCGTTGACGGTTACTTCGGTAATGTTACCTTCTTTTTCGTTTACAGAAGTGGTATATTCAGTTCCGTTGATTTTGAATTTAAACTCTTTCATAATAAAAAACTTAATTGATTAATGATTATACTTCCACATGGAGTGATGTGGGTGAATGGTTAATTTAGCCGGTTCGATATCGTGAACGCCATAATAGAGATTGAGTGCCATAGCAACAGCAACCATATCGGCATCATCGCTATTCAACGCAATAGTAGTTGCAATAGCTGCTTTTGTGGCATCGTCAGCCTTAGCAATAGGTTGCGCTTTTTTCTCTTTAGGCTGCATGATGAAACCCAACAGTTTCATAATGTACACGAAAACAGATAGCAGCACCAGCACTAGGCCGAAGCCTAGGCCGGTAACTAACCATGTTTGTGAAGTTATTGCGAGTAATATCATAATTATAGAGGAATATTACTGTGTTTCTTAGCTGGATTAGCCAGACGCTTGGTTTGCAGTTTCTCGAATGCGTTGATGATACGGGCACGAGTGGTGCGTGGCTCAATAACGTCATCAATGTAACCGCGGTTGGCAGCCTGATAAGGACTGGAGAACAAGTGTTTGTACTCTTCTTCCTTCTCAGCAATAAATTTCTTTTTCTCTTCAGGATCCTCGATAGCCTTGATAGCCTTTCCTTGCAGCAGGGCAACGGCACCGCTGGCACCCATTACGGCAATCTCAGCGTTTGGCCATGCGTAGCACATATCACCACGAAGTTGCTTGCAGGACATAACAAGGTGACTTCCACCATAGGACTTACGGATGGTAACAGTTACCTTAGGTACAGTAGCTTCGCCGTATGCGAACATCAGTTTTGCTCCGTGATCGATAATACCTGCGTACTCTTGACCCGTACCGCAGAGGAAACCGGGAACATCCACCAAAGTAAGGATTTGGATATTGAATGCATCGCAGAAACGCACAAAGCGGGCAGCTTTGCGGCTTGCGTCGCAGTCAAGCACACCAGCCAACCAACCGGGTTGGTTAGCAATGATACCCGTGCTGCGGCCGTTGAAACGAGCAAAACCGCAAATGATATTCTTAGCATAATCCTTGTGAACCTCAAGAAAATCACCATTATCGACGATGAGATTGATGATATCCTTCATGTTGTAAGGTTTATTAGGATCGTCAGGCAGAATGTCGTTCAATCCATCTTCCATACGCATTGGATCGTCGGTGCACTCTACAAGTGGAGTTTCTTCCATGTTGTTTTGAGGAATGAAGCTTACCAAACGACGAACAGTTGCCAAAGCTTCTTCTTCTGTGGAAGCAACGAAATGTGTTACACCGGACTTGGTAGCATGAATCTTAGCGCCACCCAATTGCTCTACGGTAACGTCTTCGTTGGTGACGGACTTGACAATCTTCGGACCTGTGATGAACATGTATGAGTTTTGCTCAGTCATCATGATGAAGTCGGTCAAAGCCGGGCTGTAAACAGCACCACCGGCGCAGGGACCAAAGATGACGGAGATTTGAGGCACTACACCTGAAGCCAGGATGTTGCGCTCAAACACTTCACCATAACCTGCCAATGCACAAGCACCTTCTTGTACACGAGCACCTCCTGAGTCATTCAAACCAATGATAGGAGCACCCATTTTCATGGCCTGATCCATAATATTGCACATTTTTTGTGCCATGGTCTCACTCAGTGAACCGCCAATCACGGTAGAGTCTTGAGCAAATACATAAACCAAACGACCATCTATAGTACCACTACCGCAAGCTACACCATCGCCGAGGAAAATTTTCTTCTCCATGCCGAAGTCGTGGCAACGGTGAGTGAGGAACATGTTCACTTCTTCGAATGAACCTTCATCCAGAAGCATATTGATGCGTTCGCGGCAGGTGTAGCAACCTTTTGCGTGGTGTTTCTCTACCGCAGCTTCACCGCCACAAGCGAGGGCTTGATTGCGGTTGTCAACCAGTCTTTGCAATTTAGCTTGATCCATGGTATTACTTATTTAGGCTGTTCACAGATTTCGGTTAAAATGCCCTTGGTGCTCTTTGGATGCAAGAAAGCAATCATTAGGTTCTCAGCGCCTTTGCGAGGAGCTTTGTCAATGAGTTGCAGACCGGCTGCTTCAGCTTCTGCCAATGCTTCTGCTACATTTTCAACATTGAATGCAACGTGATGAACACCACCACGACCACCATTCTTTTCGATGAATTTAGCAATCGTTGATTCTGGGCAGGTTGGCTCAAGAAGTTCAATTTTGGTTTGACCTACTTTGAAGAAAGCGGTACGTACTTTTTGGTCAGCTACTTCTTCAATAGAGTAGCACTTTGAACCGGTTAAAAACTCGAAGAAAGGCATAGCCTCTTCAATGCTGGTAACAGCAATGCCAAGATGTTCAATGTGACTTGGTTTCATGATTTTAAAGGATTTATAGAGTTAAACTTAATTTGTGTTTTAATTGCCAAATAAACGGATTTTTTTGTGTTTTCCTCACAATAAATTGTGAAAGCTCATAATCCGCTGCAAAGTTACTACAAAATTTTGGAGTATGCAAATTTATTATTATCTTTGCAAGCTAAAAATTACAAATTACTCATGAAAACACCTTTTTCTTCCAATCGAGCCGTTGCAGTAGTGATGACTTTGATGTTGCTGATAGTTGTTGTTTCGGTCCTGTTTACCAATCGATTAGCAGCCCAATTGGCTCAGGAAGAACAGCGGCGCGTGGAGATGTGGGCGGAGGCGACTCGTCAATTTATTTTGGCGGACGAAAACGATGACATTGACTTTATTTCCCGCATCATTGAGGGCAATACCACTATCCCTGTCTATATGACAGATAGTGAGGGCAATATACTACTTTCCCGCAATGTCAAAAAACCCAAGGCTGATCCAACACAACTAAACGGTCCTATTGAGGTGCGCATCGCGAACGACAATATCCAGTATATTTATTATGACGAATCGACACTCTTGCGTCGTTTGCGTTATTTCCCACACATTGAGTTTTGTATTATTCTTTTGTTTGTGCTGATAGCCATCGTAACGCTACATGTTATGCAACGCAGCGAGCAAAATCGCGTATGGGTGGGGTTGAGCAAGGAAACTGCACACCAGTTAGGCACTCCTATTTCGTCGCTTAATGCTTGGCAAGAACTTCTATCCACTCGTTACCCCCAAGATGAGCTTATTCCTGAAATGAAACGGGATATAACTCGTCTGGAGACGATAGCAGAACGATTTTCTAAAATAGGAAGCGAACCGGAATTGGCGGCAACCGATTTATCCGCTTTGGTTCGTCAAACATTGGAGTATCTCAAAGGTCGTGTTTCTAACAAGGTGACCATCTCTTATGAGCAAACATACACTACTGATAAACCGATGGCTTTTATTAGTGCGCCCTTGGTCTCGTGGGTGTTGGAGAATCTGGTCAAGAATGCCGTTGATGCGATGGATGGTGCGGGGCAGATACACGTCACACTTAGTGACGATGAGCACACATTGTATGTGGATGTAGAGGATACGGGACGAGGCATAGAACGCCGACAATTGCGCAAAATCTTCTTGCCCGGTTACACCAGTAAACAGCGGGGATGGGGATTGGGACTATCGCTGTCAAAGCGTATTATCGAAGACTATCATGGAGGCAAACTCTTCGTGAAGAGCACGCAACTGGGGGGTGGAACTACTTTCCGTATCGTTATCGAAAAGGCCGAAAATAGTTGAACCGCTACCGGACATAGCCGCATATTCAGCGCCACAATCTAGTAGGCGCTGTTTTATTTTTTGTAGTTCAGGATGGAGTTTGAATACGGTTTCTTCAAAGTCGTTGATATATCTGTCGTTGTGCGTGTCTATGCCCCTTTCTTCTCGGGGGACGATGTTCGCGTAGGCATCCTTGGTGGACACATAAACGTCCGGTTTGATCAAGATAAGACGTTTGCCCGTGAGATTCATGTCAATAGGAGTAAGTTGTTCCCCATACCTGTGGCGAAACAGGGGACATTATATATAAAGAACGCGCAATCGGCACCCAACTCACTGACTGTTTGTGCCAATTGAGGTTTGCTTAGTCCCAACTCAAATAATTCGTTCAGTGCGATGGCGGTATGGGCGGCATCGCTGCTTCCTCCTCCTAATCCGGCGCCGAATGGGATATTCTTGCGAAAACGGATGGCTACCGGTTGCACTTGTGCGTAACGACTCGCCATCAGGTAGTAGCAACGTACAATCAGGTTTTTCTCTGGAGAACAATCCACTGCCAACCCGCTCTGGTCAAACGAGAATACATCCGCTTTCTCTATTTCCAGCTCATCGTGCAAGCCATACACAGGGTAGAAAATCGTTTTAATGTCGTGGTATCCGTCTCGACGACGACGAACAACACTGAGACCGATGTTGATTTTGCAGTTGGGGGTAAGTTTCATAATCAATAAAATTTGCGCAAAGATAAAGATTTATTTTGATATATAAAAAAAAATGTATACCTTTGCATGATTTTTTTGTTGTGAAGTGTATGCTAAAACTATATAATATTCACTAATTCATAAAAACACAATCATTATGGAACTACCATTTGCAGAAGCGTGGAAAATCAAGATGGTTGAGCCCATCCGCAAATCCACACGCGCGGAGCGCGAACAATGGCTTAAAGAAGCTAAAAACAACATTTTTATGCTCAAATCTGAGCAAGTTTACATTGATTTGAATACCGACTCCGGTACCGGTTCGATGTCCGATCGCCAGTGGGCAGCCCTTATGTTGGGCGATGAGAGTTATTCAGGCAGTCGTTCGTTCTTTGAGTTCAAGGACGTTGTTACCGCTCTCACAGGCTTTAATTACGTTATTCCTACTCACCAGGGACGTGCTGCTGAGAATGTATTATTCTCTTATCTGGTTAAACCTGGACAAATAATCCCAGGCAATGCCCACTTTGACACCACAAAGGGTCATATTGAGAGCCGTAAAGCATTCGCTATTGACGTAACCACTTCAGAGGCAAAGGATACCCAACTGGAAGTGCCATTCAAAGGCAATGTGGATTTGGAGAAATTGGAGAAGGTGCTCAAAGAGAATCAGGGCAATGTTCCGTTTATGGTTCTCACTGTAACCAACAACACGGTTGGCGGTCAACCTGTTTCCATGGCTAACATTAAGGCTACCGCTGAGTTGTGTCATAAGTACGGAGTACCTGTTAACATGGACTCTGCACGTTTTGCCGAGAACGCATATTTCATCAAAACCCGTGAAAAGGGTTACGAGAACAAGACTATTAAGGAGATCGCCAAAGAGATGTTCTCCTACGTTGACTCAATGACGATGTCGGCTAAGAAAGACGGTCTGGTTAATATGGGTGGATTTATCGCTACCAACAAAGAGGAATGGTATGAGGGTTGCAAGCAGTTCTGTATTCCTTTTGAAGGCTTCATCACCTATGGCGGTATGAATGGTCGTGATATGGCTGCTTTGGCAGTCGGACTGATGGAGAATACCGAGTTTGACATGCTGGATACACGTATCCGTCAAGTGCAATATCTGGCTGCTAAGTTGGATGAGTATGGTATTCCTTATCAGCGTCCTGCAGGTGGTCATGCTATCTTCGTGGATGCAGACAAGGTGCTGACACAAATTCCTAAGGAAGAGTTCCCGGCACAAACACTGACTTGCGAGTTGTATCTGGAAGCAGGTATTCGTGCTTGCGAAATTGGCTATATCCTGGCTGACCGTGACCCTGTTACTCGCGAAAATCGCTTTGGCGGATTGGACTTTGTTCGTCTGTGCATTCCTCGCCGCGTTTATACCAACAACCATATGGATGTCATTGCAGCAGCCCTGAAGAATGTTTATGACCGCCGCATGTCCATAACACGTGGTCTCAAGATTACCAAGGAAGCTCCGCTGATGCGTCACTTCACGGTAGAATTAGAGCGTTTAGGATAATAGATAGAACAACTAAACGAAAGGTCCAATCGAGAATTATCGATTAGCACTCCCGTTTTAGTTGCAACATACACCAGTCTCCGCGTTGAGACTGAAGAATAAGGGTTAGCCCCACTTTCTGAGCTTCGGCGATGAGGGTGGGGCTATCTGATGGAAAGAACCCGCTCAGCCATAGTTCGCCTTGTGACTTGAGATAGCGTGCATAAAGGGGCATTTGTGCCAGCAGAATGTTTCTGTGTATATTACTTAAGATAATATCGTATTGTCCGGGGATAGGGGTGTCGCCTTGTTGAACGGCTATATTGACACTGTTTAGCAGAGCGTTTTCTTGGGTATTCTCAACGCTTTTTTCGTCAATATCAAGAGCCGTTACCGTGGCACCTAAAACAGAAGCAACGATGCCTAAGATACCGGTTCCGCAGCCATTATCTAATACGGCAAGGTGTGTCATATCACCTCGCAGCGTGAGTGCGTCAATGAGCATAGACGTGGTTTCGTGATAACCTGCTCCGAAGGCACAATGAGGATGAATGACGACTTCTTTGTAGCCCATAGAGGGACTGTGGATGGGAATGATTTGCTCGCCATGTTCCTGCTCCCATGTGGCATTCCAGTTATCATTAGGGCATAATGAGACGCTGATAAGTTCTACACCATCGGTGTGAGCGACCAATTCATGCAGTTGTTGGTCGTTCAGTAGATGTGTTGGGATATAGGCTTGATCACCATCAAAACAATCAAAGCCTATATCGCAGAGGTCTTGCAGAAAAAGTTCTTGCTCCCACTCTTGTGCAAAATGGAACCGGAATGCAGCTACGGAATATTGCATGGAGGAAAATGTAAATGGAGTAGCCGATTAATTAATTCGGGTACCCTTGAAGGCATTCTTGCCGATAACTACGTTGGTAGTGAAAACAGGCTCTTTGAGACTCTCACAATCCTTGAATGCTTCTGTTCCAATAGTTTTTAGTCGTTCGTTCCAAACGACTTTTTTCAGGTTCTTGCAGTCCTCAAAGGCATTGTTTTCTATTTCCTCAAGTTTGGCAGGTAACTCTACCTCAAATAGGGAACGGCAGTTGTAGAAAGTGCGAGCGAAGATTTTGGTAAGTTTTTTATTGAAATAAACATTGCGTACATTGACACATCCTGACAAAACGTCTGCCCCGAGGTACTCCAGTTCTGATGGGACGGTAAATTCAATAAGGTGAATACAGTCTTTGAAAGCCCCCAATTCGATGGCATGAATATTATCGTTGAGATTGATGTGCTCCAAATCCTGGCAACTAAGGAAAGCGTGTTTTCCAATACGGAAAGTGGTTCGTGGGAAATTGATAGTATGGAGGATAAGGCAGCGCATGAAGGCTTCGTCGTCGATGGCATAGAGTCCATCGGGTAGTTTCACTTCGCGCAGGTGAGTGCAGTCAGAAAAAGCTCCCCTGGAAATCATAGTGATGCCTTCCGGAATACGAATAGAAGCAATCTTGGCGCAAGATGCAAAAGCATTAGGTCCCAGTTCAGTGAGTGACTCAGGTAGAGTGACGGCTTCTAATTCCATACAAGAAGCGAAGGCACCATCTTCTATTGCGGTCAAGCGGGAGGGAAGGGTGATGTTCTTGATGGAGCGGCAGCGTAGGAAACATGCTTTGGGAATCAATGTAATGTTTTCTGATAGGTGCTGTTCGCGCAGGTTAACGCAGCCGTAAAAAGCACCGGCACCAATCTCTTGAACACTCTCAGGAAGAAGCGCTTTACGCAATTTAGGGCATTCGTAAAAAGCATACATACCCACGCGAATGACATTGTTAGGGATGATAACCTCCTCCAATGTTTCGCACTTATAGAAGAGGGCATTCGGTATCTCGGTGATAGTTGATGGCAATTGGATAAGTCTCACTTTCTTATTGTGAGAGAAAGCCCCACAAGCGATAACACGTGTGGGTTCTTTGGTAGGGAAGACAAATTTGGCATTGGCATTATCGTTGACGGTCATGAGGCAACCATCCACATAGAGAGCACCTTTTTTCCAGCGTTTGTCGTTGAGGTAGATACCGCAATCGGTGAGCACGTCCTGTCCTATCCATGTTACGGATTCCGGGATGGTGAGTTTCGTTAGGTTCTTACATCCGCGGAAAGTATCGTGGTCAAGGCGTTTGAGCCCTTCGTTGAGGTCAACACGTTTGATGGTCTTGTTACCCTCGAAAGCACCGCAAGCGATAACGCGCACTTCGGTGGGCACTTCGTATTTGGATTTGATGTTTTTGGCAGTAGCGATGAGACAACTATCTATAATAAGCACGCCATCATTCCAAAGGGTTTTGTTGGCCATGACGCCTGTCCCGTCAAAAGCGGTACGATAAACACGCACAAGGGTAGAAGGGAGGACTACGTTCATAAGTTTTTTGTTTCCCCGAAAGGCTTTGTCGCCTATTTCTGTGACGGTGTAGGTTTTTTGTCCAACCACTATTTGCTCCGGAATCATGATATCTCCGCTGATGTAGGGCGTCTCAATGACCTCAGCCGTGCCATCCAGCGGGTGGAGCTGATAGTTGATATTGTTGTACATGGCAGTTTCTGAAGCGTTTTGAGCATACACCAAAGAGAACCCAAAAAGCAGAATGAAGAGAGTGATTTTTTTCATGTCTGTAGTAGGTTAAAAATTCATAGCGGCTGCAAAGATACACAAAAATCGGCAAACTCGCAAGAGTTCACCGATTTTTTTTGATTGATTAGTTGTTTTTACTTGGCTGTTTACTTTACTTCTTCGAAGTCAACGTCTTCAGCACCCTTGTTGTCATTGCCCCCTTGTGGACCTTGTTGACCGCTGAAAGGACCTTGTTGACCGCCAAATGGTCCTTGTTGAGGATTGCCTTGCGCACCGGCATTTTGAGCATTGGCTGCATTGTACATATCCTGGCTGGCAGCTTGGAATGCGGTCATCAGTTCCTGATTGTATTTCTCGCAAAGGTCAGCATCTTTCTTGTCGTATGCCTCTTTCAAGTTCTTGAGAGCGACCTCAATAGGAGTTTTCTTGTCTGCCGGGATCTTGTCACCGAGTTCTTGCAACTGCTTTTCTGTTTGGAAGATGGTTGCATCGGCACGATTCAGTTTCTCAATGCGCTCTTTCTCTTTCTTGTCGGCTTCTGCATTAGCTTCTGCCTCAGCTTTCATGCGCTTAATCTCATCATCGCTCAACCCGCTGGATGCTTCGATACGAATCTTTTGCTCTTTGCCAGTAGCCTTATCTTTGGCTGTTACGTTCAATATACCGTTGGCGTCAATATCAAAGGTCACCTCAATTTGTGGTTCACCACGACGGGCTGGCATGATACCATCCAAGTGGAAAATACCGATCTGTTTGTTTTGGGCAGCCATTGGACGTTCACCTTGCAGCACCTTAATCTCAACGCTTGGCTGATTGTCCACTGCTGTGGTGAATACTTCCTGCTTCTTGGCTGGGATAGTGGTGTTTGCTTCAATCATCTTGGTCATCACACCACCCATGGTCTCAATACCGAGACTCAGAGGAGTAACATCCAACAGCAACACGTCTTTTACTTCACCGGTTAGCACACCACCCTGAATAGCGGCACCCACTGCAACCACCTCATCCGGGTTAACGCTCTTGTTAGGAGCTTTGCCGAAGAATTTCTCTACAGCTTGCTGGATAGCCGGAATACGGGTAGAACCACCTACAAGAATAATCTCGTCAATATCACTGGTGCTCAAACCTGCGTTCTGCAGAGCAGTACGGCAAGGAGCTATGGTGCGTTGAATCAAGTCATCAATCAGTTGTTCAAACTTAGCACGACTCAGTGTGCGAACCAAGTGCTTAGGTCCTTCTGCTGTTGCTGTAATATAGGGCAGATTAATCTCAGTGGATGTGGTGTTGCTCAATTCAATTTTAGCTTTTTCTGCAGCTTCTTTCAGACGTTGCATAGCCATTGGGTCTTTGCTCAGGTCAAAGCCGCCATTCTCTTGCTTGAACTCCTCAACCAACCAATCAATGATACGGTGGTCGAAGTCGTCACCGCCGAGGTGAGTGTCACCATCGGTAGCCTTCACTTCAAACACTCCGTCACCCAATTCCAATACACTTACATCGTGGGTACCACCACCGCAGTCAAACACCACAATCTTCATGTCTTTATTGCTCTTGTCCAAACCGTATGCCAGTGCAGCTGCGGTAGGCTCATTCACAATGCGACGTACATTCAAACCGGCAATCTCACCTGCCTCTTTAGTTGCTTGACGTTGACTGTCATTGAAGTATGCCGGTACCGTGATAACGGCTTCTGTAACGGTTGTTCCCAGATAATCTTCAGCGGTCTTCTTCATCTTTTGAAGAACGATGGCAGAAATCTCTTGGGGAGTGTACAGGCGACCGTCAATATCTACTCGTGGAGTGTTGTTGTCGCCCTTTACTACTTTATAAGGTACGCGCGAAATCTCTTGCCCCAGACGATCGTAGGTCTCACCCATGAAACGTTTGATTGAATTCACAGTTTTGGTTGGGTTTGTAATTGCTTGACGTTTGGCAGGATCACCCACTTTGCGCTCGCCACCATCTATAAAGCCAATGACGGATGGTGTGGTGCGTTTTCCCTCGTTGTTGGTAATAACGACGGGTTCATTTCCTTCCATAACAGCGACGCAGGAGTTGGTGGTTCCTAGGTCAATTCCGATAATTTTACTCATAGTTGTATAGTTTTTTAGTTAATCTACGTTAAGTGATTTTGAACTACGTTTGGTAGGTAGTCGAATGGTCTATAACAAACAACGTGCCATGAGGCAAAAATAGAATGTCTGTCACACAAAAAGAAAAAAGTTTGTCACCAATACTGCCAAATTGGCAGAGAATAGGACAAGAGAGCGTGTCGCCACCATTACGACACGCCCTCTTATTTCTATTTCTTACATTGGCTACAAGCGAGTGCCAAGGACGGAGAAGATCTGACCATTGCGTTCTATGACAAGAACGCCATTGCGGATGGTGGAACTAATCAGTAATCAGAGTAGTCAGAAGCATAAGGCGAATAGGAAGAATTATAAATTTGTTGAAGTTATGAATTTTGGAGACAAAGGTAGAATATATAATGCAAATACGCAAATAATGATAGTGTTTCTCAATAAAAATGCCACAAAAAACATTTTTTTTTGTATAAGTCGAAAAAAAACCTTACCTTTGCCCGCTTATTATGAGTATCATAGAAAACATAGGATCATATTTTTTGCTCATGGGACGGGTATTTCGTATGCCGGATCGTCAGCGTATGTATTGGCGACAGTTTTCCCATGAATTGGAGAAACAGGGATTGCAATCTATCTTGATAACGTTGATAGTCAGCGTGTTCATGGGGGCTATTATGACGATGCAAACAAAACTAAACACCTCCAACCCTTTGTTACCAGTTTACACGACCGGTTTGGTAACGCGAGATTGTATATTGTTGGAGTTCTCCTCCACCATCTTGTGTTTGTTATTAGCAGGCAAAGTGGGTAGTAACATTGCTTCGGAGATAGGCACCATGCGTATTACGGAGCAGATAGATGCTTTGGAAATCATGGGTGTCAATTCGGCTAACTACCTTATCTTGCCAAAGGTGGTGGCGTTTATGGTCATGATGCCGTTGTTAGTAACTATATCTATGGCAACCGGTTTAGTAGGAGGCTATGCCATCAGTAGTGTTACCGATATCATGACGGTGGATGAGTACTTAATAGGCATACAATATGCCTTCGTCCCGTTCTATGTGTGGTACTCGTTTATCAAAACGGTGATTTTTGCTTTTATCATCGCCAGTATGTCCAGTTACTATGGTTACTACGCTTACGGTGGTGCATTGGAAGTAGGACGAGCCAGCACCAAAGCCGTGGTTAACTCCAGTATTGTCATATTGCTGATGGATGTTGTGCTAACCAATTTGATGCTGAATTAATGAGGAATATGGAGAATCCTCATCCCCCCAGTGAAACGATGGCTGCGACGGCTTGAGTAAAGATGTCTAAGGTTAAATTATTAAACTAAGAAACATAAATAACTCTTTCGCGTGGGGTCGGCGGCGGCGGGAGGCAATGAAAGAGGGGACGGGG
>JAGHSR010000038.1 GCA_018065765.1 Candidatus Colicola coprequi | reverse complement strand
ATATTGGGTTGTCTTTTATTTAACAATAGTTCCCATTAGCGTAAACACTTCGTCGCCACGCTGGATATAAATTTGTCCGTTCCTCATGAACTTAACGGGTTTAGCAGTCGTTGCCGTTTCGTCAAGAGAAGAATCTCCACCCTCATCCAGGATAATGTCAACTTCATTGTCCCAGTCGTACGCTGCCACATCTACAGTAACATTGAAGGTATATGTTTTGGTGTCCGTGCCGACAAATGAACCTTGGAAACGATAGGTATCACCACTAACATGGCTGATAGTGAGCGTTCCTACAGGATTCATTTCGTCTGTCTCCACAGAATCCTTTGCGCTCGAATAATACACGGCATAGCCTAACAGATAAGTACCGGCAATGGATGTTTTGCTGGTAGCAGGGTCAGCCGCCATCAGATATAAGTCAGGATAGACATAGCCATCTTCGGTGGAATCGTTGTACAAATCGAAATCCCAATAGTGATTACCATCTTCTTCATAGTAAATAGCATCGGCATACACCAAGTCTTTGATTTCTGTTTCGGTAATAGGTGTAGGAGGCACATCACCGCCTTCAGATGAGATAGTGATAGCCGTGAAGTCAAACTGACCGGCTTTAGAGGAGCCATCGCTTCCGTATGTAGCTTTTTCGCCAACCGTGAAGATTATCTCCGAAGCATTTCCCTGCCAAGTAACAGTGGCATTCGTCATGTCATACGATGTGATTTTGCCCGTTGAAACGGCAATCTCTGCCTGACGAGCCAAACCCTTAGAAGAGATACTAAAGACGACCTCCGTCATGGGACCATTTTTGATATTTTTGGTCAGTGTCAACGTATTTTTGGCATACAGACGCAGGTCTGAACTGGTCGTGTTGTAAGCTGGCGCAGTTCCGCCATTAGCATCAGAAGTTATGGTATAAGCGCCATCAATCGTCGTGAAGCTGGTAGTAGCGTAATCAGCGATAACGATGGTGTTACCTCCACTGGGTTGAGAACCTGCAATCTCCATAGTTACATTGTATTGTTTAACATCACGACCAATGATAACCGCCTCGATGAGCACATTGCCACTTTCTACGGTTAAGGTGATATTAGCAGAATAGAATTCAACCAATTGGCCGGTAGCTAACATAATGCCGGAATAGTATGTCTCAATATCATCCAACGTGAAGGTATCGGAAGCGAGTTTATCCATGTAGATATCCAACGAGATTTGGTCTCCATTCTCGGTAGTACCCTGCGCATAGTAATCGCCGTCCTCAGCGCTGTATTCTCCGGTAGCCTCAATGGTAACTAAATCTATGACCTCGGTGGGCGTGGGAGTAAAGTCTTTCATTGTAATAACCCACTTCATACCTGCTACATCATAAGCTTCGCCGTAATAAACAATGGTATCGCCTGCGGTGGAAACGGAAATAGTCAAGCTTTTCTTATCCAACTGAATGGCGGTTTCACCAATATACACGCTGGTATATTCCCAGTCAATATCATTGGTGGTAAATGTTCCAAACAGCTCGGTAGTATTGACACAGAACGAAGCGTAATATTCACCGGCCAGGTCATAGCCCATTGCCTGAAACCAACCTTCGGTTTCTGTTTCATCATATACTTCAGGCAGCATAATGTTCACATATGTTGTCTCGCCTGTAGGTTGAGTGACAAAGTCATTGAGCGTAATGATATACACCATACCGTCAGTAGCTTTAATGGTTGCCGTGAAACGGAGCGTGTCAGCGACTTGAGCAATCGCTACGGAAGGAACTGATTCGATGTCCACATATTCGTAAGCAGTCCAATCGATTAACATCGTATATTCCATATCAATATCATCATTGGTGTATTCGCCATACAGATGATTCGTATTAACTTGGACGCTAAGTCCATATTCTTCGTTTTCGCCACTTACATAGATCCATCCAAAATCAGCGATGGAGTCAAGTACCATCGGGTGATTGATAACGGAATAAATTGTGTCACTCGCTGGTGTGGGAGGCGTAGGGGTGTCACCATCTAACGTAACCACGATTAAGGAGATACGTGCTTGGGCACTTAATGTCTCAGACCATGAAGCTGAATTAGGTGTGTAAGATGTCTCTAAAAAACCATCCTTATCGTCTTCAAACGTAAACTCAATCTTGGTTATCGTAACCGAAGCAGCAATCGACAGTGTGCCACCTTTATAAACACGAAATTGGTCTGGGGCGCCATCACTTTTTTGCGTATTAGGATTGTACGCTCTATGACCAAAACCCATATCCGTAGAAACGGTTACTCCGCCTTTCTTAACGGATACAGGACCACCTGTTCCTTCCGTTCCTTGACCGGCAAAATCGGCAGGTTCAAAGGTAACAGTCGCAGCCATTGGGGCTTTGCGAGCGACTTTTTGTTTTTGTACTAACTCCATACGAGAAGTAGATTTGGAAACCTTTTTGTGTTTCGAGGCTACTGGAGCAGCATACAGACCTACTACCATCGCCATTAGCATCAAGAGAGAGAGATTTTTTTTCATTTTTTACTATAATTGCGTTATACGTTGTCAGTTGCTACAAAAACACGGCAAAGGTAATAAAAAATTTGCACGTACCAAAATAAATTTGTACTTTTGCACGAATTTGTGACAGACAAAGCATTTATGGCAAAAATCCTAATCATAGACGATGAACGTGCAATACGTAGCGTGGTTAAAAACATCCTATCTGCCGAAGGCTATTCCGTAGATGTGGCAGAAGATGGCACTGCCGGTTTGGAAAAAGCCCGCTCAGGACATTACGACCTAATCTATACGGACATTAAGATGCCCGGGATGGATGGAATGGAACTTCTGACCCAGTTAAAAATGGGTGACACACCTATACCCTGCCCTATTGTGATGATATCGGGTCACGGAAACATAGAAACAGCTGTAGAAGCCGTTAAATTGGGAGCGTTCGATTTTTTGGAAAAACCAGTGGATTTGAATCGACTGCTCGTCACCACCAAGAATGCCTTGGAGAACAAGGCTCTGACAGAAGAAATCCGAGTGCTGAAAAAACAAGTAGATAGCAAATGCCAGATGATAGGAAGTTCGGTTCCTATCATGCGCGTACGCGAGATAATAAGTAAGGTAGCCCCCACCGAAGCACGCGTGCTCATCACCGGTGCCAATGGTACCGGCAAGGAGGTGGTCGCACGTCTCATTCACGCTGAAAGCAATCGCGCCAGGTGTCCGCTGGTGGAAGTCAATTGCGCGGCTATCCCATCCGAGTTGATTGAGAGTGAACTATTTGGGCACACCAAAGGGGCTTTTACCGGAGCTGTCAAAGACCGTGCCGGTAAGTTTGAGCAAGCCGATGGAGGAACTCTTTTCCTTGACGAAATAGGCGATATGTCTATGGAAGCACAAACCAAAGTGCTTCGTGCATTGCAGGAAAACGAAGTAACACGCGTTGGCAGTGACAAAACCATCCATGTCAATGTGCGTGTGTTGGCTGCCACCAACAAGGATTTATCGGCAGAAATAGCCAAAGGGACATTCCGCGAAGATTTGTTTCACCGTCTCAATGTCATTCCTATCCATGTGCCCACATTGGATGAACGAAAGGATGATATACCGGCATTGGTAAGTTATTTTACCGAGCAGATTTGCCAAGAGCAAGGTTGGAAAGTGAAGGCCTTTTCCCCTGATGCCATCACGGCGCTGCAAGTTCGTTCATGGACAGGCAACATACGTGAGTTGAGAAACGTAGTGGAACGACTCATTATCTTGGCAGCAGACACTATCACACGCGAGGATGTAGAAATCTATTCATAATCCATGATTCTCAAGCACTTACATATACTAAACTACAAAAACATTTACGAAGCAGACTTGTCTTTTTCCGATAAGCTCAATTGTTTCGTAGGTATGAATGGACAGGGAAAGACCAACCTACTTGATGCCATCTATCTGCTATCGTTTACCAAATCGGCTTTTACTGCCATTGATTCGCAACTAATCCGCCACGATGCTGATATGGCGTTAGTGCAGGGAGAATACGAGAACGAGAACGAAAACGAGACCGTTACCTGTGGACTCAAACGGGGACAAAAGAAGCAACTTCGTAGAGGTAAAAAGGACTACAAGCGTCTAATAGACCATATAGGCTTGCTCCCATTGGTAATGATTTCTCCGGAAGACCAGCAGTTGATAGCTGAAGGGAGTGATGAGCGTCGTCGATTTATGGATGTGGTGATTTCGCAACAAGACAAACAGTACCTCATTGACTTGACTCAATACACCCACCTGCTTCGTCAACGTAACGCACTACTCAAACAATTGGCCGATTCCGATTCCACGCCTGACACCGGACTGCTATCGGTCTTTGACGAACAAATGATTCCTTTAGCAGAAACCGTCTATGCAGCAAGATGCCATTTCATCGAAGCTTTTATCCCGGTTTTTCAGGAAATTTATGCCTATATTTCCGATGGTCAAGAGCAGGTATCCCTACGATACATCTCTCAATTATGCGAGCGCGATTTGCGTGAATGGTATCCACGCACACTCCAACGCGATTTGATATTAGGCTGGACCTCACAGGGTGTACACAAGGACGATATAGAGATGCTATTAGACACCTATCCGCTCAAGCAAGTGGGGAGTCAAGGGCAACAGAAGACCTACCTGCTTGCCATGAAATTGGCACAGTCATTGTATTTAGGAAAACCTATTCTGCTGTTGGACGATATATTTGACAAATTAGATGCTACCCGCGTGGAGCGAATCATCAATATGGTGCAATCGGAACGGTTCGGACAAGTGTTTATCACGGATACCAACCGCCAGCATCTCAGTTCGCTCATTCAAGAGCAGGGGAACTTATTCCACGTAGAAAAAGGCGCGATTACTGAACTATAAAATTATTGTACAGCAGGCGCAACGTAACAGTCAGTATATCTCCGGTTCCTATGGGTGAATCGGCAAGTCCGGCTTGCGTAAGTAGTTCCTCGTAGTTATCCAAGGCCCCATTGCTAATCACCACAAAACCATATTTCTCTTCGGGGTTAAAAAACATCGCACTTCGCATACCGTATGCCTCCCCTGTATGACCGGTCAATACCACTCCCTGTGAATAGAGGTCTGTTTTCCAGAGTGACAAGCCATAGTTCTCATCGGAGGAACGAGGTGTTTGCATATTCTTAGAGGACTGTTCAGACAGAATGCGCACCCCATCGGGTGAAGTGCCATAATTCATGTGCATCATCATATAACGCGCCAAATCCGGTGCAGAGAGTTTCATGCCTCCGGTAGGCGAGAAGACAGGTGTATCATAGCCAAACTGATACGCTTGTATGCGCTCACTTCGTGGAGCGTAAGCAAACTCATCTTCGCACACATACACACCCATATAGAGTTCACTCATATCAATGGTGTCTTCTGCATATTGAGCATTTTCATAGAGTGATGCGAAGCGCTTATTATCCAGCGAATCGACACAATAGCCTCCATACAAGCCCAATGGATCCAGTACGCGATGTTTTATAGCTTGGTCAAAACGCTCTCCACACAGTCGTTCTAAGGATGTGCCCGCCATATTGAGATTGAGGTTGCAGTACTCATAGCCACTACCCGGAGCATAATCGCGATAGCATTGAGCATAGTTTTTGTTCACTTGAGGGTTGATGACATCCAGAGTGAAATACCCCTCGTCGTCACAGATGGAAGAAGTGTGTGACAACAGCATTTCCAACGTAATGGGCGTATTGGGAAATTTAGGGTTGCGCACAGCAAAACCTACCAATTCCGACACATCGGTTGCAAGCGACACTTTACCCTCCTCGCATAGTTGAAGGAGCGATGTTGTTGTAAAAGACTTGGATATGGACGCAATGCGGAACAAACACGAATCAGTCAGGAGTTCACCCGTTTCGAGATTCTTATATCCAAAAGAATGGGTGTAAACAATTTGATTGTCCTTCACTACCACCACATTCAGTCCCACATTCTTTAGCGCCTGACGATAAGGCTCTATCTGTTGTTCAAACTGAGCTGCACTCTGTTCTATTGATGTTGATGAGTTGCATGCTACCATGGTCAAGGCTATAAGAGCCACAAGAAAATAGTTTTTCATTTCAGTAATCAGTTGTCAGTTTTTTAGGCATTCGATTGGCTTCACCGATAGCATTCTCAGGACAGACGAGACGGCATAAGTGACAACCTACGCACTTGGTTCCTACCAGTTTGGGTTGGCGTTTCTCATCAAAATCGATAGCCTGATGACCTGCATCTTGGCAGGCGATATAGCATCGGCCACACCCCACACATTTATCACGATTGAACTTAGGGAATACCATGGTCGTTCTGTCCAAATCGGATGGGCGAACAAATGTATCAATCTCGCTTCCGACCACATCATGCAAATGTTGTATATTGTGTGTCGCCATATAGGTACGCAATCCTAAAATCATGTCATCAATGATTCGGTAGCCGTATTGCATGACAGACGTGCACACTTGTACGTTGGTGCAGCCTAACTGAGTGTATTCGAGTGCATCACGCCAAGTTTCTATACCGCCTATGCCGGAGTATTCCATTTTGTGTTGTCCTTTTTGCAGCATCGGGTTGGTAACCAACTCCAGTATATGTCGCAGGGCGATTGGCTTGACTGCGCGTCCTGAATAGCCGGAGATGGTGCGCTTGCCATTGACCATTGCGTGACGGGACATAGTTACCGATTTGATGGTGTTGATAGCAGCTATTCCGTCGGCATTGGCGAAATAGGCAGCAAGAGCCGGCTGAGAGATATGTGTTATATTGGGGGTCATTTTAGCCAAAACAGGTATCTTGACCACATGCTTCACATAACCCGTATAGAATGCTACTAGTTCAGGGTTTTGTCCAACATCCGACCCCATATTAGCCAAACGCATCTGAGGGCAGGAGAAGTTCAGTTCTAATATATCAGCTCCGGCAGCTTCGGCACGTTGTGCCAAATCCATCCATTCCTCTTCGGTCTGTCCCATGATGCTGGCTACTATCACCTTGTTTGGATAGTTGGTTTTGAGTCGTTTAAGGATAGCGAAATTCTCCTCTGGTGAGTTTTCGGAAATCTGCTCCATATTTCTAAAGCCGTTCCAACGGTCACTCTCGTCAAATCGCGGACTGACCTCTTTCATCGGTTGAGTGCCTATGGTCTTAAACACTACTCCACCCCAACCTCTATCAAAAGCGCGAGCCACCATATCGTAGTTGGTGCAAACAGCTGAGGATGCAAGGAAGAATGGATTTTCGCAATGCACTCCACAAAAATCTATTTCCAGCGATGGCAGTTGCTTCTCATCGAAAATAGGCTGCTGAACAGCGGGCATATTGATTTGTTGAGCGATTCCTTTGATTCGGATAGGAAAATCAGGATGAACACATGCTTTTTCGCAAGGAGCGGCACAAGCAGCACAGACATCGGTTAGCCAGCGACCGGCATTCTCCTTATTATCAAATCGCAGTGCGCGCAGTGAGCGGGCAGGCTGTTGTTGGTGAGGACACGCTTGTTCACAAGGGGCTTGCTCGCACAATAGGCATCGTTGAACCTCATTTAGAATGTTAATCATAACTATAAGATTTTATCACATTGCACATTTCAGTTTGCAAAGATACCGGAAATAAACGATATACGCAAATTATTCAGTCAAAAAAATCACTTTTATCCCCAAGTCATAGCTAAATCTCTCTCATAGTTCGCAGTTACATGGGCACAATTATCTCCAAATTCAAAAAAAACTTTGCATATATCAGAAAAAAGATGTATCTTTGCAGAAAAATTTAATTGCGTTATGAGACACTTTATCCTCACATTATTTTGCTTATGCACACTTGGTTTATTGGCTTCTCAATCGGAGGCTCATTTGCAGCGCATTGTCGTTGACGGATTAGAAGTCATCGTTGCTGGGAGCGCAGATGAGGCTATTCCTGAGTTGGACATCTATCTTTGCATCGGCCAAAGTAATATGGCTGGACGTGGTTCTTTCACTGATGCTACAGCCGATATGACAGGCATTTACCTGCTAAATGGTGCCAATCAGTTCATTCCTTCACCGGCACGCATGAGTCAGTATTCCAATGTAGCCTCCGATAGCAACGACCAATATTGGATAGGCCCTCATTATCAGTTTGCTTTGGATGTACATGCGGCTACAGGAAGACCCATCGGCATGGTAGTAAATGCACGCGGAGGCTCTGGTATTGAGTCTTGGGTACCATCCAGTACCAGTACAACACAATGCTACAGCAAAACAATTGCCCGATTAAAAGCCGCTTTAGCTTATGGAAAACTGAAAGGTATTCTTTGGCATCAGGGATGCAATCAGGCGTATGGTTCATACTGTATGGATGCCAAAACCTATTATGCCTATATCAACGAACTCGTCAATGGGCTGCGAAAAGAAGTTGATGACAAGGATGTTTGGTTTATTGCCGGACAATTGGCTGAAATTGGCAAAGACGCTGAGATGCATATCAAGTTCAATCAAACCGTCATGAATGACAATATCAAATCGGCTGTGCACAATTGCGACTATGTCGTTTCTGGAGATGTTACCATCAATCCTGCTGACCCCATTCACTGGGATTATGCAGGTGCATGTCTCATGGGAAGAAGGTATGCAAAAAAGATTTTATCTCACGTCTATGGTAAAGAGTTTAAGATGGCATACGACCTCCAAGGCGGATATTGGTCTGGTCAGGCTCCGGATTCTATCATTCGGCACACCACTCCCACTCCAACGCCCATGAAAGACGGTGCTGACTTTTGGGGGTGGTTTTTGGAGAAAGATTTCTCTGGCAAGGAGGTTAAAATACTTTACCCCGATGCTTCTGATACTTTGTATGCAAGATGGAGCGATATGGAACGGATTAAGGTAACTAACGTCGCAGTAACGCAAGACACTATCTCCACTTATGTGGGTACAGAATCAACACTGCAAGCATCTATCACTCCAGCTGACGCAACTGTAAAAGACCTGACATGGACATCTTCCAATGAAACTATCGCAAGTATATCGCAAACGGGAATGTTCACTGCCAACAGCATAGGTAGAGCCACTATCACCGTTACAACCCTGGATGGTAACTTCACGGATTCGTGCATTATTATCGTAGGTGAACAACCACGTATCATTTACGAATTGAACGGAGGAGCACGCGTTTCCTCTACTGGCAAATGTATTACGCTTGCGGAGGTAATTGAGAGCAATAACTACTCATTGGCAACACCTTTCAAAATGGGATGTACCTTTCACGGGTGGTTTTGGGAAGAAGACTTTTCCGGACAGCCTGTTAAAACGCTGAACAAAGGGGCTTCAGGAACACTATATGCTATGTGGGATTGTACAGAAGAGCCTGAATGCAACCAATACGGTTGGACTACTTCGGAAGACATGTACCAAGACCTTGCCGCTGATGTTATTGCAGCTAAGAAAGCTGGATTTGCCTTCACCTTTGCATCAACATTTGGCACGAGAACCAAAAAGTTTGGAAAAGCTACCAACGAACACGATGTTAGTGGTATATCCTATGATATTCAAACGTTTGATATGACATTCTTCACCCAAGCGCCATATAAAGCCAAGTGGGGATGGTTGTTGTCATACATGAAAGCTCGTTGCAAAAGCGAAGGTGTGAGTGCACCGACTGACAATGCAGGTATTCGCTACAATCTGGCAGCATTTTTTAGTGATGGTAAGGGATATAGTTGGGACTTGAAAACCCCTACAGCCGACTACACCACTTATGGCGTTTCATCTACGGATTACTACCCTATGCTGGGGGCGATTTTGTGCGATGAAACGTCTGCGTTACCTGAAGAACAGATGCCATCTAATCACGTAGGCACAAAATACATCCGGGATGACCAATTATTCATTCGCCATAAAGGCATTACATACAACATACTCGGCATCAAATGCCAATGAGTATCTTTGTAGCGAAAAATGAGTTTTGGGTTATTACAAGCGCTTCATCTTGCAAAGCAAGATCACTTAGC